>JALZDD010001020.1 GCA_030862715.1 Actinomycetota bacterium
TCGTCGGCATGTTCATCGCGCGGATCTCGCGTGGGCGCACCATCCGGCAGTTCGTCGCCGGCGTGCTCCTCGTCCCGAGCGCCGTCAGCGTGATCTGGTTCTGCATCCTGGGTGGCACCGCCATCGATCTGCAGCGTGACGGCACGGTCGACATCGCCGGACTCGGCGGCGTCGAGTCGCAGCTGTTCACCACGCTCGACCAGTTCCCGCTGGCCACCGTGATGAGCATCCTGGTCATGGTCCTGGTGGCAATCTTCTTCGTCTCCGGTGCCGACGCGGCCTCGATCGTGATGGGCACGCTCTCCGAGCGTGGCGCCGAGGAGCCGAGCCGGCCAACGGTGGTCTTCTGGGGTGTCGCGACCGGTGTCGTGGCCATCCTGGGTCTGATCGCCGGTGGCGCGGACGCACTCTCCGGGCTGCAGACGATCACGATCGTGGCGGCCTTGCCGTTCACGGTGATCATGGTCGGGCTGGCGGTCTCGCTGCAGCGCGACCTGGCCCACGACCCGCTGATCGTGCGTGGTCAGTACGCCGCGGAGGCGGTCGAGCAAGCCGTCATCACCGGTGTCACCGAGCACGGCGACGACTTCGCGCTCGCGGTCGTCGAGGACGACCACAGCAACGGCGGTGAGTCTCCTTCGGCAGATGGCACTGCCGCCACGGTTCCTGCCGACAAGGCCTGATCCTCGAAGTCTGAAGCTGATGGCGGGGTCCTCCGGGACCCCGCCATCAGTTGTCTGTCAGCGGGGCGCCGGAGTAGGTCTCCAGGGTGACGAACTCCTCGACCGCCTGCCTCCGCAGCCTGGTGAGCTGCTTGACCGGCTTGCCCAGCGGGACGACCGCGGCGACGGCATAGCCCTCAGGGGCACCGAGCAGCTCGAGCACCGCCGGCTCTTCGGCGACCACCATCGTCGTGATCACCCCGCCGAACCCCTCGTCGCGCGCGGCGAGGAGCGTGTTCCACACCAGCGGATAGACCGAGGCGCCGGAGACGACGCCCACCCGGTCCAGCTCGGAGTCGATGGAGGCGACCGCGCCGAGGTCGACGAGGAAGACGAGAACCACCGGAGCCGTACGCAGCGGCTCGGTCATCCCGCGCGGCACCCGGGTCTCGGCGATCTGCTCGTCGGTGACCGCGGTCGGGTGCACCGTGTTCCACGGCATCTCCCCCGCCTTCTGCTGCGCCATGTATCTCCGGGCACCCGTCGCGGTCAGCTCGACCAGACGCTCGCGGGTCTCCTGGCTGCGTACGACCACGACATGGCCGCCCTGTCGGTTGCCCCCGGAGGGCGCGAACCGGGCGTTGTCGAGGATCCTGGCGAGGATCTCGTCGGGCAGCGGGTCGTCGGTGAAGTCGCGTACGGCATGGGTGGTCCGCATCGCCTCGTAGAGCTCCATGCCTCTATCCCAGCAGACTCAGCCCACAAGGAAGGCGACCAGCGCGGTGATGCCGACCACGACGATCACACCGCGGAGCACGTTGGGCGGCAGCCGGCGGCCGATCTTCGCGCCCAGCAGGCCACCGATCGTCGCGCCGACGGCGATCAGGGCGGCGATCTGCCAGTCGACGTCGGCCACGAGGGCGAAGATGAGCCCCGAGATGCCGTTGGTGATGGCGACCAGGATGTTCTTGAGCGCGTTGAGACGCTGCAGCGACTCGGCGACCCCGATGCCGATGATCGCGATCATCAGCACGCCCTGAGCGGCACCGAAGTAGCCGCCGTATACGCCGAGCATCGCGATCGCCGGCCAGACCCACCAGCGTTCGCTGCCATCGTCGGGGAGGTCGCCGTGCCGTTTGGCGACCCACCTGGAGATGCGCGGACCGGTGATCACCAGGACCACGCCGAGCCCGATCAGCACGGGGACGATCGCCTCGAAGGCACCAGGCGGCAGCACCAGCAGCAGGATCCCGCCGACCGTGCCACCGATGAGTGCCGCGGTCCCGAGCCGCAGGATCCTCCCGCGCTGCCCGGCGAGCTCGCGACGGTAGCCCCAGGCGCCGGCCAGCGAGCCCGGCACCAGGCCGATCGTGTTGGAGACGTTGGCGACGACCGGAGGTACGCCGAAGGCCAGCAGCGTCGGGAAGGTGATCAGCGTGCCCGAACCGACGGCGGCATTGATGGTGCCCGCCCCCACCCCGGCGATCAGGATGAGGGCGGACTGGAGAGGATCCACCTAGACGGTCGGCTCGGCAGGGGGCTGCGGAGCCTGCGGCCGGTTGGGGGCCTCTGCCTGCTTGGCCTCGGCGAGTGCCTCCTCGACGGCCGCGGCCGCGGAGGAGGACTTCTCGAGGTCGAGCTTCGGCTCGGCCGAACCCATGTCGACGCGCTTGACTGGGCCTTCGACCTCGTCCGGGATGCCCTGGAGGCTGTTCATCGTCGAGCCGAGGCCCTCGAGAGCCTTGCCGATCTCGCTCGGGACGATCCACACCTTGTTGGCGTCGCCCTCGGCGATCTTCGGCATCATCTGGAGGTACTGGTAGGCCAGCAGCGACTGGTCCGGGCGGCCGTCATGAATCGCCTGGAAGACGGTCTGGATGGCCTGGCCCTCACCCTGGGCACGCAGGATCGCGGCCTCACGGTCGGCCTGCGCCGCGAGGATCTGCGACTCGCGCTGACCCTCGGCGTTGAGGATCGCGGACTGCTTGTTTCCCTCCGCGGAGAGGATCGCGGACTGGCGCTGACCCTCCGCGGTGAGGATGGCGGCGCGCTTGTCGCGGTCGGCGCGCATCTGCTTCTCCATCGCGTCCTTGATGGACATGGGCGGGTCGATCGACTTGATCTCGACGCGCTTGACCTTGATGCCCCAGCGGCCGGTGGCCTCGTCGAGGACGATCGAGAGACCGGAGTTGATCTGCTCGCGGCTGGTCAGCGTCTCCTCCAGGGTCATGCCACCGACGATGTTGCGCAGGGTGGTCATGGTGAGCTGCTCGACGGCCTGGATGTAGTTGGCGATCTCGTACGTCGCCGCCACCGGGTCGTTGACCTGGAAGTAGATGACGGTGTCGATCGAGACGGTCAGGTTGTCCTCCGTGATCACCGGCTGCGGTGCGAACGCGACGACCTGCTCACGCATGTCGATCATGTATCGCACCTTGTCGACGAACGGGATCACCGCGTTCAGGCCGGGGTCACGCTTCGACTGGAACTTGCCGAAACGCTCCACGATGCCGACCCGCGCCTGCGGGATGATCTTGATCGTCTTGGCCAGCGTGGTGATCACCAGCACCGCCAAGATGACCAGAAGGGCCAGGATGATGCCACCCATTGCCAATCAGTCCTTGTCTATTCGTTGTGCGTCAGGTTGCCCGGAAACTACGGAGTCCCGAGCTCCGGAAGAGGATGGACGTACGCCGTCGCTCCTCTGATCTCGAGCACCTCGACCGGCGTGCCGGCCGCGATCACGAGCGTCTCGTCATAGGGCTGAGCGGTCCAGAGCTCGCCCTCGAGCTTGAGCTGCCCCGGCTTGTGGGCGCTGATCTCGACGGGCGAGATGGCCTGGACGCCGATCAGCTTCTGCGCGCCGATCTGGATCTCCGGGCCGTTGTGGAGCCGCCTGGCCAGCCCCGGGCGTACGACCGCGAGCATGGAGACCGAGACCGCCAGCGCGACGATCGCCTGGATCACGAAGCTGTCGGTGAACGCGCCGGTCAACGCACCCGCGAAGGCGCCGGTGGCGAGCATCAGCAGGATCAGGTCGAGGCTGAAGAGCTCTCCGACGACGAGCAACGCTCCGAGTGCCGTCCAGATCGCCCAGTCCCAGTCCTGCCAGTCCATGGGCGTCACCCTATCCAGGTGGGCCACGTGTTGTGGGGAGGTTTGGGTACCGACTTCTTAACGTTCGGCCTACCGGGTGTGGCGGGCGCGGCGCTTGGCCCAGTAGCGGCCATCGCTCGCCTCGAGCTCGAGCGGCATGCCGAAGGTCTTGGAGAGGTTGGCCGCCGTCAGCGTGTCCTCGATGAGCCCCTGGGCTGTGATCCGGCCGGAGCGCATCATCAGCACGTGGCTGAAGCCGGGCGGGATCTCCTCCACGTGGTGCGAGACGAGCACGGTGGCTGGGCTGTCGGGGTCGTAGGCGAGCGTCGACAGCGTCGAGACGAGGTCCTCGCGACCACCCAGGTCGAGCCCGGCGGCGGGCTCGTCGAGGAGGAGCATCTCGGGGTCGACCATCAGCGCACGGGCCAGCTGGACGCGCTTGCGCTCACCCTCGGACAGGGTGCCGAACCTGCGCTCGCCGAGGTGCTTGATGCCGACCTCGATCAGCAGCTCCTGGGCGCGGTCGTGGTCGAGGTCGTCGTAGTGCTCACGCCAGCGCCCCACCACGCCGTAGGAGGCGCTCACCACGACGTCGCGGACGAGCTCGTGGCGCGGGATCCGGTCGGCGAGCGCGGCGGAGGTGAGACCGATGCGCGGGCGCAGCTCGAAGACGTCGATGCGGCCGATCTGCTCGCCGAGGATCTTCACGACGCCCGACGTCGGGTGGAGCTGGGCCGCGGCGGCCTGGAGCAGCGTGGTCTTGCCGGCGCCGTTGTGGCCCAGGATCACCCACCGTTCATCCTCCTCGACCACCCAGCTCACAGAGTCGAGAAGGGCGTTGCCCCCGCGGCGTACGGTGACGTCGGTGAACTCCAGCACGGCTGCCATGGCGGCAAATCTATCGGCAGGGGTTGCCTGGTCCGGGGTTAGGGTAGGCCGCTGTGAGTGTCGAGGATGCGGAGCTGGATTCAGGGTCGGTGGAGACCACTCCCGAGGCCCTGCGCCTGGCCTGGTGGGTGACGGCGTGGCTGCGCGGTGAGGCGGTCACCGACCTGATGCTCGATGCGGTGATCGGGCCCGACGCGACCCACACCGTCAGCGGGCTCGCCGCGCTCGGGCTCGGTGGCACCGAGGGGGTCGCGGACACCTTCGTCAACGGGATGGGGCGGCTGCGTACGGAGGGTGCGACCTGTGTCGGGGTGGCGTTCCCGGCCGAGGGCGACCCGGTCGGGCTTGGTGGGCCGAGGGCCTTCAACGCGGCCGCGATGGAGGCGGCTGAGGCGGTGGTGTGCGACGCCGGCATCGGGCTCGTACCGGTCCGAGTCGGCGCGGTCATCGAGTGGCAGGCGTACGCAGCCCAGCGCCGTCAGCTCCCCGACGTCGGTGAAGCCGACCGGGCCCTCCGGCTCGCGCTGACCGAATCCGCGACGGCGCTCGCCGAGCTCGATGTCGCCCGGTGGCGGCCCGAGGTCGCGGACCGGCTGATGAACCTCCGCCACCGGCCCTCGCTGGCCGGGGCTCCCGGGGTGCCTGCGCGGTGCATGGAGCTCGCCGCTCGTGGCGTACAGGCCCGGGAGATCGTCGCGGTGGCGCTGGAGGACGAGGGCGGCGCCGTGTCCGCCTCGGAGATGTTGCGGCGGCGCTCGGCGCTGGTCGGCCTCGACCGCGCGGCGCGGAGGGCGCTCACGGCGGCGGGATCGCCCGAGGTGTGGCCGCCGAACTGAGACGCGGGCGCCGGCTCCACTATCGTTTGCAGAGATGACCGAGGAATTCGACGCGCTCGAGCGCCGTCCCGACACCCTGCTGATCACCCTCGCCGGAAATGACCGTCCCGGGCTGACCTCGGCCACCTTGGCGACGCTCGCGTTGGCGGGGGTCGACGTGGTCGACCTGGAGCAGATCGTGCTGCGGGCGCGGCTCGTTCTCGGTCTCCTGGTGACCGCACCCGCCGACGCGGCGAGCACCGACGCGCTCAAGCACGCGATCGAGGAGACCGCCCACGC
>JALZDD010001023.1 GCA_030862715.1 Actinomycetota bacterium
ACCCAGCTGCGCGAGGACATGGACAAGGGCGTCTTCGACCGGTTCAAGGCGCTCCCGATCGCCCGGATCGCGCCACTGGCCGGACCCGCCGTCGCCGACCTGCTCCGCTACGGGATCGCGGCGACGCTGACGATCCTGGTCGGCCTGCTGATGGGCTACCGGCCCGATGGTGGCGTCGGCGGGGTGCTCGCCGGCTGGGCGCTGACCATCTTCGCCGGCTGGTCGCTGAGCTGGATCTTCACCTGGCTCGGCACGGTCCTGAAGACCGCGGGCGGGGTGCAGGGCCTGGGCATGATGATCATGTTCCCGCTGACCTTCCTCTCCCCCGCGTTCGTACCGAAGGAGACCATGCCGAACTGGCTGCAGCACTTCGTCGACGTCAACCCGGTCACGCTGGTCATCAACGCCACTCGTGACCTGATGAACGCCGGCGACGTCACCCTGAGCGTCGTGTGGGCGCTCATCGGCTGCGCCGCGGTCGTCGCGATCTTCGCGCCGCTCTCGGTGTGGAGCTACAGCAAGAAGCTCTGACCGGCTCCCAGGTCTTAAGGGTCTCAGGCCAAGCGCGCGATGACGCCGCGGGCCTCGTCCAGGAGGGCGAGCCCGCGGCGTTCGCCGTACTCCTTCGAGATCCGCTCGAGTACGCCCGGCGCGATTCGGGTCGCGTCGGCGACCGCGAGCTCCCAGCGCATGTCCAGGAACGAGCGGGAGTAGCCGAACCGGTCGGCCAGCACCACCAGCCGTACCGACTCCTCACGCGGCAGCGCGTCCCGCAGCAGGCCCCACAGCCCGAGCGCGAGGAACACCATCCCGGTGACGGGATAGTCCTGAGATCTGCGCTCCTCGGAGACCAGGCGCGGCGCCTTGGCCATCAGGGCGCCGAAGAGGTCGGAGCCCTCGGTGCCCCCACCGTGCCGGGCGCAGGTGACCACGGTGACCGCCTCGGCCGCCACTCGCCACGGCACCAGGTCGGGGTCGTCGGTGAACCCCGGGAACGGCAGCTCGCCCATCGTCGCCACCACCTCGCGGAACAGCGCCAACCCCTCACCGACCCGCCCCTGGGCCAGGAGCAGCTGGGCCCGGGCGCCGTGGACGGCGCCCCGGGAGCCGAAGCCACCGCGCGGCTGCTCGTCGGCGAGCTCGGCCAGCATCTCGGCAGCCTCCTCGAGGCGGCCCTGCTCGATTGCGTACGTCACCAAGATGGCGTGGGTCTGGACGAGGTCGTCGTCGGCGCCGAGACGGCGCAGGACCGGGACGGCCTCGCGGGCGTGCTCCGCGGCCTCGCCGAGGCGGCCGAGCTGGGCGTAGAGGCCGCTGAGCTGGGCGTGCAGCATCGCCTGTGGCCACAGACCGCCGTCGGTGCCGGTCAGACGCAACGCCTCCCGACCCGCGGCGACGGCACCCTCGGGGTCGCCGAGGTTCTCCCGCTCGTGGCTGAGAAAGGTGTAGGCACGAGCGCGCACCTCCGGGTCGGGGTCGGTGACCAGGTCGGTCAGCTCGTCCTCCAGCGGCCGACCGGCTCCGGCGACCGTGCCGGCCATCGCCTGCATGACCTTCAGCATCACCCTGAGCTGTGGGTCCGCAGCCTCGGCGCCGACCCGGTCGAGGATCGTCATCAGGCGCTCGAGTCCGGAGCCGCCGGTGACGGCGGCGCCGAAGAGCAGCAGGGCCAGCACCAGGCGGGTCTTCTCCAGCAGCTCGGGAGGCGGCTCCCAGTCGGCGAGGAGATCGGCGACCGGTCCGGCCAGCATGATCACCCGCTGGTGCTCGCCCGCGATGGTCCAGAAGACACCCATCGCGCAGAAGAGACGGATCACGGACTCGGCCTCGTCGTCGGCCAGGACCTGGCGCAGGATGTCGGCGAGGTTGCTCTCCTCGGCGCGCAGCTCGTCCATCGCGTCGAACTGCTCCGGGGAGTAGATCCGGCCGGCGCTCGCGTCCGCGTAGTCCCGTGCCCACGCGCGCTGAGCCGCCCTTGCCGCGGTGTCCTCGCCGGCGTCGATCAGCTGCATCCGGCCGAACTCGCGGACGGTCTCGAGCATCCGGTAGCGGAAGCCCAGCGGCGCCTCGACGACCGTCAGCAGCGACTGGTCGACGAGCTCCTCGATCGCGGCGAACGTGTCCGCGCCGAGCATCGTCTCAGCCGCCGCGAGCGTGAACCCGTCGTGGAAGACCGAGAGCCAGCGCATCGCCCGCCGCTCGCGCTCGGAGAGGAGGTTCCAGGACCAGTCGATGACCGCGACCAGGGTCTGGTGGCGGTCGGGAGCGCTGCGGTCGCCACCGCGCAGCAGCTCGAACCTGTTCTCCAGCCGCCGCGCGATGTCGTCGACCGACATCGCCCGCACCTTCACCGCGGCCAGCTCGATCGCCAGCGGCAGGCCGTCGAGCCGGGTGACGATCTCGTCGACCCGGACCTCGTCGAGGTGGACCCCGGGTCGTGCGGCGACGGCGCGGCGCCGGAACAGCTCGCTGCCGTCGTACGTCCCCAGCCGGCCGAGCGGGTAGACCCGCTCCGCGCCGATGGCGAGCGGGCTCCGGGAGGTCGTCAGGACGGTCAGGTCGCGCACCGTCGCGACCAGGAAGGCGACCAGGTCGGCGACGGCGGCCACGATGTGCTCGCAGTTGTCGAGCACGAGCAGGGTGGGCACGCCGTCGAGCTGCTGCGCGATCCGCGACCGCACGTCAGCCCGCTGATCGGGAGTGAGCCGGTCACGGTGGGCCACCGAGTCGCGTACGCCGAGCGCCGAGCCGACCTCGCTGACCAGGTCCTCGGGAGCGGTCACGCCGACCAGCTCGACGAAGTGGACCACCGGCTCCTCGGCGTCGTGGGCGATCACCTGGGCCAGGCTGGTCTTCCCCAGCCCGCCGGGCCCGAGGATCGTGACGACCCGCGAGCTCTTCAGCAGGGCGGAGACCTCGGCCGCGTCCTGCTCGCGGCCGATCAGCACGTCGGCGTCGTGACGCAGCCCCGAGCGCACCGGGCGGTCGCGCGCGAGCAGCTCGGCATGGACGGCCCGCAGCCGCGGGCTCGGGTCGACGCCGAGTCCGTCGGCCAGCCCGGTCCGGTACGTCTCGAAGCGCTCCAGCGCCGCCGGCACACCGTGCACCGCGGCGACCGCCCGCAGCACCGCCTCGGTGACCTCCTCGTCAGGGTCGAGCCCAACCAGCCGTTCGAGGAGCGGGAGCGCCTCGGCGTACCGCTTCTCGGCGGCCAGCCTCAGTGCCTCGGGACGCAGCGACCAGGCGTCGACGTCGCCGGACCGGAGGTTGAGGCGGTAGCCCCGCGGCGTACGTTCGATGGCGCCGGAGTCGGTCGCCGTCCGGGCTCGGGAGACCACCACCTGGAGCGCCTTCGAGGGGTTGGCCGGCACGTCGTCGCGCCCCCAGACCTCCTCGACGAGAGCAGCCTCGGAGGCACCCCGCGGACCGGCCTCGACCAGGGCGCGCAGCAGCGCCCGGGTCCGCTCGCCGGCCACCGGCGCGCCCGCCCAGGTGACCTCGTCCAGCACACTCAGCGTCGTCACAGCCGCCATTCTGTCATAGCGATATATCGCGTACGTACGGGATT
>JALZDD010001027.1 GCA_030862715.1 Actinomycetota bacterium
TGGCGTTGAGCGCCGCGCTCTTCGCGACCTGGAGGTACGTCGGGTTGTCGGTCGTCTCGCCGGTGCAGGCGTCGGTGAACCCGTCGAGGCGGACCCGGCGGTCCTGACCGTCGATCTGCTCCATCGAGCCCGAGGTGTCGACGGAGAGAAGCACGCGTACGGGAAGGCGAACGTTCTGCCACTGGTGCCGCCACTGGTTGACCGTCTTCGGTTCCGGCCAGGGCGTCACGGTCTTGACGTCGGCGGCGTCGACCACGTCCTGGAGCTCATCGGTGACCTTCTCCGGTTCACCGGCGGCACGGAAGCCCCAGGCACGGAACTCCTGCTGCGCCTTCTTCGTCCTCAGGTAGTCGACGAAGGCCTCCGACACAGCCTGCTTGGCATCGTCGGAGTCGAGCGAGGCCATCGGGACCGCGGGGTGGTCGAACGCGTAGATCGTGTCGTCCGGGCTCACGGCGACCATCCGGCGGTCCTCGTCCACCGTGTCGCGGCAGGAGAAGTCGTCGGAGCCGAGCGGGTCCTGGCAGTTGTAGAGGTACGCCGTCTGCTCCTGGGCCACCACGGCGTCCATCTGGGCGAGCAGGTCCGGGTTCTGGGAGACGCGGTTCATCAGCCGGGTGATGTCCTCGCCGGCCAGTTCGTCGGGCACCGAGGCGATCGCGTCACGCAGCAGCCCGACCGCGTCCTCCTCATCGTGGTCGGCGACCAGCGCCTCGTTGAGGGCGACCGAGGTCGCCATGCCCGAGGTCGAGCCGATCGGGTCGTCGATCGCGATCGACAGCTCGCCGGCGGCGGCCTTGGTGAGGAGCTCGTCCCAGTCGGGCGAGCGCGAGAGCTTCTCCCGCCTCGCCTCGGGCATCAGGATCGTCAGGACGGAGGAGGCGACCGAGGTCCACTCGCCGTCGTTGTCGGCCAGCTCGCCGGCGCCCTCCTCACCGAGCTCGCCGGCGGCCAGGAGCTCCGGCCAGACCGACTCGGTCGGCAGCCAGAGGTCCGGCTTGCGCGCCTCGACGACCTCGCAGTCCTCCGGATCGTCGACCGGGCACTCCAGCCGGTCGTCGGGGGCCGCGACCCAGCCGGTGGCGATCGCCTCGGCGGCGTCACCGGAGTTGACGCCGAACACCTGGACATCGGCGCACGCGCCGTCCTCGCCTCGGTACTCCTCGTTGAAGTCGGCGGCCAGCTGGTCGATGAGACCGTCCTTCTCGGTGCTGACCACGACGCTCAACCTGGTCGCGTCTCCTTCGCACGCCGCGGCCGGGACCAGGCCGCCACCACCGGAGCCGAGGATCGGCTGGATCGCGGCCAACAGAGCGATCACCGCGGCGACCGCGACCGGGACCAGCCACCCGGTGCTTCGCCACCAGGAGGCGCCACCCACCAGGGCCCGCGCCTTGTCGCGGGTCAGCGGCAGGTAGCGCGGGCCGCGGTCATCGGTGCCGTCCAGCAGCCCGACGACTCTCCGGTTGCCCGTCTGGAGCAGCGGTGCACCGATCAGCTCCTCGCCCGTCGCGGTCTTCTCGGCGTCGAGGTTGACGACACGGTTGTGCTCGCCCACCGCGTGTGCCCGTCCGCCGAGCTCGCGGTTGCCGTCCCCGTGCCAGGCCTCGGCGACGACCAGGGCGTTCTCGACGTGACGCCGGACCAGCGAGGCACTCTTCACCTGCCGGGGGAGCCTGTCCTCCGGCATCAGGGTGAGCAGCATGTAGCCGCCTGGCAGCGCGGTCACGGCGACGTCGCGTGACTCCGCCGGAAACTTCCAGATGACCCGCAGGAACATCCCGTCGGTGACGGTCGTCGAGCCGCTCGCCGCGAGGACGACGGCCGCCGAGGTCATCAGGTGGCGCTTGGTCACCGGAAACGCGTAGCCGACGACCTCGCCACCTTCGTCGTACACCGCCGCGGTCATCATCAGGGCCGCGGACGTGGCCGGGATGGCGCGCTTGCGCGCCGCATCCCAGGCGAGCAGCGCGTTGAGCACGACCGCGACTACGACGCAGCCGATGCCCGCGACGACGGCGACGATCCCGGCCTGACCTTGGAAGACGGACTGGAGATAGGCGAGCGCTGCCATCGCCACGGCACCGACCACAGACGTCAATGCCCACGGCTTGGCGGACGACAGGTCCGGGTGTTGCGCCATCCGAGTCTCCTAGCGGGCATCGATCCGATCGCGCGGAGTCTAGTGAAGGCTATTCGAATCACACTGCGAAAAGAGCCTGATTGGCAGAAGGACGGCGGCGCAGACAACCCCGGAAATAGCAGCAGCCCCGGACTCCCCCACGGGTCCAGGGCTGTGCATGAAACGTTTTGCAACGTCTGGCCACAATTAAGCCACAAAGATGCACGTAAAGGCAAATCCTGAAACGCGGGTCCCAGTTAAATCTGCGTCAGATCAGCGGCGCCAGGATGACACCGAGCCGCGGCGCGACGTGGCGGACCCAGGACTCGGTCAGGTGCGACTCGTCGTAGTAGGTGACCTTCTCCCCCACCACCAGCGGGCAGCGGTCCTCGGCGCACACGAAACGCTGGGTGTCGACGTACGCCGCCTCGGTGCCCTTCAGGGCCGCCTCGGTGAGCTCGTTGCTGCTGGTCTCGCGCGAGTCCGGGTCGCTGAGGCAGGAGCGCTGGTCGGCCTCAGGGGCGCTGATGCAGTCGGCGGGATTGTGGTCGACGGCGGGCACGTCGCCGAGGACGACGACCTTGCGGGAGATCTCCCGATAGGCCTTCACCGTGCTGCGTACGGCCTGCGACCACTGCTCGTCGCGGTCCATCCCGTCGTACGTCTTCGGCATGAAGAGCTGGCCGCGAGCCGTCGAGACGATCGTGTCGGGGTCGAGGCGCTCGAGGTGGTCCGCGGACCAGTCGCGGAAGTCGTCGCACTCGGCCTGGGTCATCTTCTTGCCGCGGTGCTGGACCGGGTAGGGGGCGCAGCCGACCTTCACGACCGGGACGACCCGGAAGCCGTTCTCCTTGCCGAGGTCGTCGAAGGCGGTCAGCCACATGCCGGCGTGGGAGTCACCGACGACGGCGACGGTCCTCTTTGCGTCGGTGTCACCGAGGGTGCAGTCGGCGCCGTGGGTGTCTCCGTAGTTGGCGTAGCAGTCGCCGTACGACTTCTGCCACCGGTCATCGGTGATCTCCTCGCCGAGCACGGCCGGCGGGATAGGGCCACCGCGGTCGGCGATGCCGAGGGCTGCGCGGAGCTCACGCTGGACCTGCGGTGGCCCGCCGGTCTCGGCGGCGGTGTCGGGGACCTCGTTGGCCGCGAACCAGGCCTGCGCCTGGGCGGCCCGCTCCTTCTCCGAGTAGGCGGCATAGCCGGTCGTCAGCCAGCCGCTGCCGACCGCCAGCACGAGCGCTGCAGGCCACAGGGCCAGTGAGCGCAGCCCGTGGGAGAGCACGGGCACCTGCTTGTGCTGGAACGGGAGCTCGATGAAGCGGTGACTCAGGGCGGAGAGGACCAGCGCGGCGGCGACCGCGACCGTCATCTCGAGCGCGGCGCTGCCGAGATGGAGGAACTCAGGCGCGAGCACGATCAGCGGCCAGTGCCACAGGTAGAGGGAGTACGAGAGGTCGCCGACGTACCTCAGCGGCCTGATCGCGAGCAGCTTCGCGGTCGGGGCGTTGGCGCCGGAGGCCAGCAGCGCCACCGTGCCGAGAGTGGGCACCAGCGCCTGCCAGCCGGGGAACGGGGTGGCCTCGCTGAACGCGACGGTGGAGACGAGGATCGCCGCGGCTCCGCCGAGGCCGGCGGCGACGCTGGCGGCTCCCTTGAGCCGGCCGCCCCAGCAGGCCAGCAGCGCGCCGGCGGCGAGCTCGTAGGCGCGGGCCGGGGTGGAGAAGTAGGCCGCGGTCGGGTTCTCGCCGGTGGTGTAGACCGACCAGGCCAGGCTCGCGACCGCGATCACCGCTGCCACGATCGTGAAGCCCTTGCGCCCGAGCCGGGGGATGAGCAGCAGCGCCAGCACCGGCCAGACCAGGTAGAACTGCTCCTCCACCGAGAGCGACCAGTAGTGCTGGAAGGGCGAGGGCTCGCTGGGCTGGAAGTACTGCACCCCCTCGGCCGCGAAGTGCACGTTGGCCAGGAAGAACGCCGCCCAGGTGCCGTCAGCGGCGGCGTCGGTGAGCCGGGTGGTGGGCAGCTGCCAGGCGGCGTACGCCAGGACGACCAGGATCACGAGCGTGGCTGCCGGCAGGATCCGGCGGGCGCGGCGCGCGTAGAACTGCGGGATGCTGACCGTGCCTGATGTGTCAGCCTCGCGTAGCAGCAGGGTGGTGATCAGGAAGCCGGAGAGGACGAAGAAGACGTCGACGCCGACGAACCCGCCCTCGGTGTGCGGGATGCCCGCGTGGGCAGCGACGACCAGGCCTACGGCAATGGCCCGGAGACCTTGGACATCTGTCCGCCATTGCTTGGCTGACATGTGGGGTGCACCTCGTGTGGGGGTTCGGCTGCTTCCATTGCTGGGTCCGTGTCGCGGAGGTACGCGAAACGGCGCTCGATGCTTTCACGGACGCCGCCGGCCCGCACATCGAGGGTCGCACGCCCACACGTTTGTCTAGCGGATTACTCGCCGATGAACGACATCACGTGCTTGATCCGGGTGTAGTCCTCGAACCCGTAGACGGAGAGGTCCTTGCCGTAGCCGGAGTGCTTGAAGCCGCCGTGGGGCATCTCGGAGATGTAGGGGATGTGGGTGTTGATCCACACCACGCCGAAGTCGAGGCGCTTGCTGACCCGCAGCGCGGTGGCGTGGTC
>JALZDD010000074.1 GCA_030862715.1 Actinomycetota bacterium
ATCGCCTCGGAGTAGTGTGCCTCGGGTGAGCACCGAGCACTCCGTAGACCTGCCCGAACCCACCCTCCGCGTCACCGAGCCGGAGACGGCCGCGGTCGGACTCCCCGGGGTGGCCCACTCGATGGAGTACGCACTGCGTGAGATGGGCCCCAAGCGCAGCCTGCAGACGCTGCTCAAGGTCAACCAGGTCGGCGGCTTCGACTGCCCCTCGTGCGCCTGGCCTGACCCCGACCACCGCAAGGCGGCGGAGTTCTGCGAGAACGGCGCCAAGGCGGTGGCGTGGGAGGCGACCCGCAAGCGGGTCGACCGCGCCTTCTTCGCGGCCAACTCGGTCGCCTCGCTCAACGAGCGTGACGACCACTGGCTGGAGTCGCAGGGCCGGCTGACCGAGCCGATGTACGTCGCCCCCGGCGAGACCCACTACTCCCCGATCACCTGGTCCGAGGCGATCTCGCTGATCGCCGATCGCATGCGCGCGACCGACCCCGACCGTTCGGTCTTCTACACCTCCGGCCGCGCGTCCAACGAGGCCGCCTTCGTCTACCAGCTGCTCGCCCGCCAGCTCGGCACCAACAACCTGCCCGACTGCTCCAACATGTGCCACGAGTCCAGCGGCACCGCGCTCGGCGAGGTCATCGGCATCGGCAAGGGCACGGTCACCTACGACGACCTCGCCGAACACTCCGACCTGATCTTCGTGGTCGGCCAGAACCCCGGCACCAACCACCCACGCATGCTGACCGCGCTCGAGTCCGCCAAGGAGAACGGCGCCAAGGTGGTCTCGATCAACCCGCTGCGCGAGGCCGGGATGGGGCGGTTCCGCAACCCCCAGACCGTACGCGGCGTCACCGGTGTCGGCACCCAGCTCGCCGACGTCCACGTGCCCGTGCAGGTCAACGGCGATCTGGCGCTGTTCGCCGGGATCAACAAGCTGCTCGTCGAGCGCGACGCCATCGCGCACCCGTTCATCGAGGAGCACACAGACGGCTTCGAGGTCGCGGCGCAGGCGTGGGCGGCGATGGAGTGGGACGAGATCACCCGGCTCAGCGGCATCTCCCGTGAGGAGATCGAGTCCCTGACCGACCTGGTCGAGTCCCGTGAGCGCGTCATCGTGTGCTGGGCGATGGGTCTGACCCAGCACAAGAACTCGGTCGCCACGATCCGCGAGATCGCGTCGTTCCTGCTGCTGCGCGGCAACATCGGCAAGCCCGGCGCGGGTGCCTGCCCGGTCCGCGGCCACTCCAACGTGCAGGGCGACCGCACGATGGGCATCTGGGAGAAGCCGCCGGCGTGGTTCCTCGATGCGGTCGGCGACGAGTTCGGCATCACGCCGCCGCGTGAGGACGGCTACGACGTGGTCGCCGCGATCGAGGCGATGCGCGACGGCGCCGTCGACGTCTTCCTCGCCCTGGGCGGCAACTTCGCCGCCGCAACCCCTGACACCGCCGTCACCACGGCCGCGCTGGCCAACGTCGGCCTCACCGTTCAGGTCTCGACCAAGCTCAACCGTAGCCACCTCCACCACGGCCGCGAGGGCCTGATCCTCCCCTGCCTGGGCCGCACCGAGCGCGACGAGACCGGCGGCCGCGAGCAGTACGTCACCGTCGAGGACTCGATGGGCATGGTCCACGCGTCCCACGGCCGGCTGCTCCCCGGCTCGAAGGAGCTACGCAGCGAGGTCGGCATCGTCTGCGCCATCGGCGAGGCGCTGTTCGGCTCGGACCAGGGCGTCGACTGGGCCACGATGGGCGCGGACTACTCCCGGATCCGCTGGCACATCTCCGCGGTGATCCCCGGGTTCGAGGACTTCGAGACCCGGCTGAAGGCGCCCGGTGGCTTCGCGCTGCCCAACGGCCCCCGCGACTCGCGCACCTTCAACACCGCGACCGGCCGGGCCTTGGTCACCGCCAACCCGCTGACCGCGCTCTCGGCTCCTCCGGGCCACCTGCTGCTGCAGACGCTGCGCTCCCACGACCAGTTCAACACCACGGTCTACGGCTACAACGACCGCTACCGCGGCGTCAAGGGCGGGCGCCACGTCGTTTTCGTCAACCCCGAGGATCTCCGCGAGCTCGGCATCGCCGACGGCGACACCGTCGACATCGTCTCGGTCTGGACCGACGGCGAGCGCCGCGCCGAGAGCTTCCGCGTCGTCGCCTACGCCACCCCTCGCGGATCCGCCGCGGCGTACTTCCCGGAGACGAACGTCCTCATCCCCCTCGACTCCTATGCCGACGGCAGCCGCACCCCGACCTCGAAGTCGGTCGTCGTCCGCCTGGAGGCGCGCTAGCCGGGAATTACATTGCTGGTGTCTGCGTTGGCATCTAACGTGATCAGCATGTTCCGCGTGGTTTCCGAGCACCACCTGTCAGGCAAGAGCCTGACGGGCGCTCCCACGTGGGCACCGTCAGTCGATTGCACCGGCGCGCGAAGCTGACCCTCCTCCTGCTCTGCAGGACCCGCGGAGGAGGGTGGCCCGCACCGGCCCCCTCATCGCGGTGACAGCGCTGTGAGGGCTTGCCGGAGGGTCCTGGCTCACCCCGAAATCTTCTGACTGACAAAGGATCTCTCATGGCCAAGGGCCAGTTCGTGCGGACCAAGCCGCACCTCAACATCGGGACGATGGGTCACGTCGACCACGGCAAGACCACTCTGACCGCCGCGATCACCAAGGTGCTCGCGGAGCGCGACCCCAGCGTGAACCGCTTCATCGCCTTCGACGGCATCGACCGTGCGCCGGAGGAGCTGCAGCGCGGGATCACGATCAACATCTCGCACGTCGAGTACGAGACCGCGACCCGGCACTACGCGCACGTCGACATGCCCGGGCACGCCGACTACGTGAAGAACATGATCACCGGCGCGGCCCAGGTGGACGCCGCGATCCTGGTCGTCTCCGCGCAGGACGGCGCCATGCCGCAGACGCGCGAGCACGTGCTGCTCGCGCGCCGGGTGGGCGTGCCGTACCTGGTGGTGGCGCTCAACAAGGCCGACACCGTCGATGACCCCGAGCTGCTCGACCTGGTCGAGCTGGAGGTCCGTGACCTCCTCTCGGAGTACGGGTTCCCCGGCGACGACGTACCTGTCGTCCGGGTCTCCGGACTCAAGGCGCTGGAGGGCGACCCGGAGTGGACCGCTGCGATCGGTGACCTGCTGGACGCGATCGACGGCTACGTGCCGGTGCCCGAGCGCGAGCTCGGCGAGCCGTTCCTGATGCCGATCGAGAACGTCGTCACCATCACCGGTCGCGGCACGGTCGTCACCGGTGCTGTCGAGCGCGGGTCGCTGAAGGTCGGCGACGCGGTCGAGGTCGTGGGCCTCGGCACGACGATCACCAGCACGGCGATCGGCCTCGAGACGTTCGGCAAGTCGCTGGAGTCCGCGGACGCGGGCGACAACGCGGCGGTGCTGCTGCGGGGCGTCAAGCGCGACGAGGTCCGTCGCGGCCAGGTGGTGGCGCTGCCGGGCAGCGTACGGCCCCACCGGAAGTTCCGGGCGAACCTGCACGCGCTGTCCACCTCCGAGGGTGGCCGGCACACGCCGTTCGCCGCGGACTATCGGCCGCAGTTCTACTTCCGGACCACGGACGTGCCCGGCGGGATCGACCTGGGTGAGATCGCCCTGGTCATGCCCGGCGACACGATCGAGCTCGGGGTGGAGCTGGAGAAGCCGATCGCGATGAACGTCGGCCTCGGCTTCGCGGTCCGCGAAGGCGGTCACACCGTCGCCGCGGGCACGGTCACCGAGCTGCTCGACTAGCTCGACCGAGATATGGAACGGCCCTCATCTTGTGGGGGCCGTTCCCCTTTTCTCAGTCGCGAGGCCGCCAGCGCTTCCACAGCGCCTCGCCCTCGGCGCGGACCTTCCCGTCCCACTCCAGCCGGACCATTGAGGTGATCTGGTCCTCGCTGGCGTCCTTGGTGGCGGCGATGAGCGTGACCGGCTCCCTGAGCGGAGCGGGCCGCCGGTAGCGCACGTCGATCCCGGCCGTGACGTAGGCCAGGGACTCCCCCTCGGCAGGCATCCAGCCGTTGAGGAAGGCCTCCTGGTGCACCGCGGCGGCGCTGTGGCAGTCGAGCACGGTCGCGATGATTCCGCCGTTGAGGAACCCGCCGCCGTTGTCGTGCTGCGGCCACGGCTGGAAGGTCGCGGTCACGCTCCCGTCCAGCTGCGGATAGCTCTTCAGCTGGAGCCCCTGGGTGTTGGCCGGCCCGCACCCGAAGCAGGTCATCGTCGGCCACCACTCGTCCTGCAACGCGATCATCTTCACCGCGCCACCATAACCACGATCAGCCGATCCCGGTCCGGAAGCCCTCGCGCCAGGTGGCGTACGACGGTGTCCAGCCGAGCTCCCGCTTCGCCTTGGCGTTCGAGGAGCCGCGCACGGAGGTCATCAGCGCAACCCCGAACTCGCCGATCAGCGGCCGGGCGAGCCAGGCAGGCAGGCGCATCGGCTTCCTGCCGCCGACCTCCTCGGCCAGGAGGGGGATCCACTGGTTCACCGGCGCCGGCTCGTCGTCGACGATGTGGTAGATGCCCGGCGCTCCCCGGTCCAGGGCCGCGACCGTCGCGGAGGCCACGTCGTCGATGTGGACGAACGACCACACCCCGGTGCCACCGCCGACCACCGGCATCTTGCCCTTGCGCAGCATCTCGCCGAGCGCGCCCTCGCGGGAAGTGGCGTTGCCGGGGCCGTAGAAGTTGCCGTAGCGGAGCACGACACCTTCGAGCTCGGTCGCCGCGGTGACCGCGGACTCCAGGTGGCGGATCGCGGCCAGGCTGCCTCGCGCCTCCTTGCCGGGGTCGGTGATGAGCGGGGCGGTCTCGTCCTTGACCCAGCCGCCGGTGCGCTCGTGCGTCCAGCCGCCGCCGAAGCTCTGCGCGATGAACCGCCGCGCCCCGGTCGCTCGGGACGCCGCCAGCAGGTGGTCGGTGCCCTCTGTACGCAGCCGGTTGGTCATCGCGAAGTCCTGGTCCCACTTCTTCAGGTTCCCGCTGAGACTGCTCAGCGCGGTGAGCTGGTGCACGACGACCTCGGGCTCGGCCTTGGCGACGGCGTCGTGGACGCTCTGCGCGTCCAACGGGTCCATCACGATCCCGGTCGCGCCCATGCCGGCCAGGGCGTCGCGCCCCGCGTCGTGCCGGGTCGAGCCGTAGACCTCGTGTCCGGCGGCCACCAGGAGCGGCACCATCCGGACTCCGACCACACCGGTTCCGCCTGCGATGAAGATACGCATCGTTCTGTTCCTTTCGTCGTTGTTGACCCCACCGACGAAACGACCTGCGCTCCTGTGACAGCTGGCGTAAGGTCCTGCAGTCGTGGACCTCGCAAGCGCTCATGACGGGCTCCGCCCGCTGATGTTCTCGATCGCCTACCGGATGCTCGGCAGCGTCGCCGAGGCGGAGGACATCGTGCAGGAGGCGTTCCTGCGGATGCACCGCAGCACTCAGCAGTCCGAGGCGGAGGTCGACAACCTCGATGCGTACGCCACCACGGTCACCACCCGGATCGCCATCGACACCCTGCGCTCGGCCCACCACCGCCGTGAGCAGTACGTCGGCCCGTGGCTGCCCGAGCCGATCCTGGTCTCCGACGAGGACCCGAGCCACCGCCTCGAGCTCGACGAAACCGTCAGCACCGCGTTCCTGGTCCTGCTGGAGTCGCTCACGCCGGTCGAGCGCGCGGTGTTCGTGCTGCGTGAGGTGCTGGGCTACGGCTACGAGGACATCGCCCCCGTCGTCGACAAGAGCGCGACCAACTGCCGCCAGATCTTCACCCGTGCCCGCAAGCGGATCGCCGACGGCACGCCGCGGTTCGACCCCTCCCGCGAGCGCCGCGACCAGCTCGCCTCGCAGTTCGTCGTCGCGCTGTCCGCGAGCGACATCGCCGGTCTGGAGCGGCTGCTCGCCGACGACGTCGTGTTCGTCGCCGACGGCGGCGGCCGGGCTCCCGCCATCCAGAAGCCGATGCTCGGTGCCGTCGCCGTGGCCCGCTTCCTGCTCGGGCTCATGCGTCAGGGCGAGCGTTTCGGCGTACGCCTGGAGCTCTCCCACGCCAACGGTCAGCCGGCGATGCTCACCCGCGGTGCCGACGGCGCCCTGCTCGGCGTCATCGCCCTCGACGTCGACGGCGGCCGGATCGTACGCATGCACAACGTCCTCAACCCCGACAAGCTCGGCCACCTGGGCGAGGTCGGCGACCTCTTCGCCCTGCTGGCGGAGCGCTGACCGTCGAGGCTCTACCCGTCCGAGGCTCTACCCGTCCAGGAACGTACGCAGCGACTGGTCGACCAGCGGCCGCCCCAGCGTTCCCTCCGCCAGCGCGTCGCGCAGCGCGGTGACCGAGTCGAGATCGGCGACGAGCGTCACCAGCTCACCGACCTCCTCGCCGATCTCGGCGGGGGTGCTGGCCGCGACGGGCCGGTCGAGGAGCAGTGGGCAGTCGACCGGACCGCCCTCCGGCTCCGGGTGGCCGAGGGCGGCGACCCAGCAGCCGATCTCGTAGCGCAGCGGCGCGGTCGGCCCGGCGCCCAGGGCGCGCAGATCGACGTACCAGACGATGTCGTCGCTTTTGGGGTCACCGAGCCGGTGATGGCCCTTGCGCAGCGGCATGCCGCCCGTCTTGAACGCCTTGGTCGCCGCTGTCCGGGCTGCCTTCTGGTCCATCGTTGAGGTCACGGCCCTAGAAGTCGAGGTCGGTCTCGGAGAGCTGACCGCCTCCGGCGACGATGAACTCCTTGCGCGGAGCGACGTCGGAGCCCATCAGCAGATCGAAGACCGCCGCGGCCTCGTCGGCGTCGTCCAGCGTCAGCCGGCGAAGCGTCCGTTGGCGCGGGTCCATGGTGGTCTCGGCCAGCTGGTCTGCGTCCATCTCACCCAGACCCTTGTAGCGCTGCACCGGGTCTTTCCAGCTGACGTTCTTCTTCTTCAGCTCGGCGAGCTTCCGCTGCAGCTCCTGGTCGGAGTAGGTGTAAACGTACTTCTCCATCCCCTTCTTGGGGTTGGAGATCTCGATCCGGTGCAGCGGCGGGACCGCGGTGTAGACCTTGCCGGCGGCGATCAGCTCGGGCATGTACTTGAAGAACAGGGTCGCCAGCAGCGTACGGATGTGGGCGCCGTCGGAGTCGGCGTCGGCCATGAAGATGATCTTGCCGTAGCGAGCCGCGTCCAGGTCGAAGCCGCGGCCGGTGCCCGTCCCGACCACCTGGATGATCGAGGAGCACTCGGCGTTCTTCAGCATGTCGCCGACCGAGGCCTTCTGGACGTTGAGGATCTTTCCGCGGATCGGCAGCAGCGCCTGGAACTCGGAGTTACGGGCCACCTTGGCGGTGCCGAGCGCGGAGTCACCCTCGACGATGAACAGCTCGGCCCGGTCGTCGGTGGTGCGGCAGTCGGCGAGCTTGGAGGGCAGCGCGGAGGACTCCAGCGCGTTCTTGCGCCGCTGGTTCTCCTTCTGCTGACGCAGCGAGAGCCGGGTCTTGGAGGCGGAGTAGACCTTCTCCATCACCAGCTTGGCCTGCTGCTTCTGCGCCCCGCGCGACTCGGTGAGGAACGTCTTCATCTCCGCGGCGACGACCTTGCGCACCACGCTGCGAGCGGCCGGGGTGCCGAGGATCTCCTTGGTCTGGCCCTCGAACTGCGGCTCGGCCAGACGCACCGTCACCACCGAGGTCAGGCCCTCGAGGATGTCCTCCTTGACGATGTCCTTGTCGTTGACCTTGAGCACCTTGGCGGCGCGCATGGCGTCGTTGAACGTCTTGGTCAGCGCGTTCTCGAAGCCGCTGACGTGGGTGCCACCCTTCGGGGTTGCGATCACGTTGACGAAGGAGCGGATCTCGGTGTCGTAGCCGCTGCCCCAACGCACCGCGATGTCGACGCCGAGCTCACGCTCGACGTCCTGCGGGGTCATGTGGCCGGCGTCGTCGAGCATCGGCACGGTCTCGGTGAAGGTGTCCGACCCCTGCAAGCGCAGTACGCCGCTGACCGGCTCGTCCTTGGCCAGGAAGTCGACGAACTCGGCGATGCCGCCGTCGTGGCGGAACTTCTCCTCGACCGGGTCTGCTCCGGACAGGTCGCGGATGACCAGCTCGAGCCCGGGAACGATGAAGCTCGTCTGCCGGGCCCGGCCGAGCAGCCCTTCGAGCTCGAAGCGAGCGTCCTTGGTGAAGATCTGCCGGTCGGGCCAGAACCTGACCCTGGTGCCGGTCTTGCCCTTGGCGACCCGCTTGCCCTTACGCGTCAGTCCGCTCTGCGGCGTGAAGGCGGCGGTCGGGCCGTCGCCGTCGAACACACCGGGCACACCGCGGCGGAACGACATCCCCTGCTGGGCCGGCGAGCGGTCGACGTCGATGTCCATACGGCTCGAGAGCGCGTTGACGACCGAGAGGCCGACACCGTGCAGACCGCCGGTCGCGTTGTAGGAGCCCCCACCGAACTTGCCGCCAGCGTGCAGCTTGGTCGCGACCACCTCTACGCCCGGGAGCCCGGTGCGGGGCTCCTTGTCGGTCGGGATGCCACGGCCGTCGTCGTAGACCTCCACCGAGCCGTCGGGGTGCATCGTCACCTCGACGTGACCAGCGACACCTGCCAGCGCCTCGTCGACGCCGTTGTCGATGATCTCCCACAGGCAGTGCATGAGGCCGCGGGTATCGGTCGAGCCGATGTACATACCGGGACGCTTGCGCACCGCCTCCAGGCCCTCGAGGACGAGGAGGTGCGCGGCGTTGTAGGTGTTGTCAGAGATGATCGGCTCCTGCGTAACTGCGTTGTTCCCGGGGTACTGCGTGGGGGTGTTGTTCAGATGAAATCTACCGTGCGACACGCCCGGGTCTGACGCAGGCACGCGGCAACCGGCTCATGCGCCATCCGGCGGCACACGTACGTCGTGATCGGTCCGTTACGTGGAACTTGCGGGTTTCGATGCA
This sequence comes from Actinomycetota bacterium, assembly GCA_030862715.1. The sequence goes on from JALZDD010000074.1 coordinate 8,925, forward strand.
CGAAATGGTCGGTCGACAGGTAAGAATGTCTGTCACGGACAGCGATGTCCCGCGGGGTAGGTCCGACCCGGATCCCCAACCCGGAGCGACAACTGCAAGGATTAGAGGTGCGACGGAGGTAAGAGTCCGCGAGGAAACGCTAGCGATCTAGGGAATCTTCTAAGACTCACGTACGTTATCCCGGCGCAATCATGATTCAGAAATGAGGCCGATGTGACCACTGCCGTTGCCACCAGCTCGCCGCTCACGTCCGAGGACCGTTGCGACCGGTGCGGAGCGCAGGCCTACGTACGTGCGGAGCTCCACTCCGGCGGCGAACTGCTGTTCTGCGCCCACCACGCCCGCGAGCACGGTGAGAAGCTCAAGGAGATCGC
>JALZDD010000082.1 GCA_030862715.1 Actinomycetota bacterium
CCTTCCCGCCGGCGCCGTGTGCATGGCGCCCGAGAATGGGCTCGAACACCGAGCTGATCAGCAGGCCGCGTCCCTTTCGGAAGACGCTGTAGGCGATCGCGAGCCCGACCAGGGCGTAGATCGCCCAGGGGTGGATTCCCCAGTGGAAGAGGGTCGTGGCCATGGCCGTCTGGATCTTCTCGGACTCACCGCCGCCGACCGAGCCCGGCGGAGGTGAGACGTAGTGGCTGATCGGCTCACTGACGCCGTAGAAGATCAGGCCGATCCCCATACCGGCGCTGAACATCATCGTGATCCACGAGACCGTCCGGAACTCGGGCTCTTCGCCGTCCCTGCCCAGCGGGATGTTCCCGAACTTGCCGAAGGCGAGCCACAGCACGAAGCCGACGAAGGTCGACGCCGCGGTGACGAAGAGCCAGCCCAGGTTGGCCATCACCCAGGACAACGACTGCCCCGAGACCGACGCCAGCGACTCCGTGCTGACGAATCCCCAGACCAGGAACCCGATCGCAATGAGCGCGGTCACCCCGAAGACGACGCGATCAAGTCCCCCGGCATCCTTGGCTGGCCCCTCGGGAGGACAGTCGAGGGCCGGGTGGGTCGGACTTCCGTTCTGGCCGACGGATTTGTGGCGCGGCGCTACCGGGGAAAGGTCTCCGCCACCTGCAGATGATCTCATGACGCACTCCGATCGAGAGCTCTTGGGATGAGCAGCATCTGTCGGTGCCATGGAGGCTCCGGGTGGCGGCACTTCGATGGGGCGCCACGCGGCCAGACGCTGATATACTAGTTACCTTATATGTGATGCATCACACAAGGCAAGGATCGATCTGAACGGTGAGCTCGAGCTCGACCGGCGCATCCAGCGGCAGGGCTGAGACACCGACCACAGAGCGCGCATGTCGCCCCGCATCACCGAACACGCGGCCGAGGAGGTCCGAGGCGCCGTCGGCGACCCGGGCCTGCCCCGCGAACAGAGAGCCGGAGGCCACATACACGACGGCCTTGACGATTCGCTCCACCTGGCCGAGATCACCGATCTCGGACCTGATCGCGGCCAGCGCATTGAGGGCGCACCATTGCGCACAGGCTTGACCGTCGGCGACACCGAGGGCATCACCGAGCTTGCCCGTGGCGAGAAGCTCGCCGTCCCGAAACGGCAGCTGCCCAGAGGTGAAGACGAGCGCTCCCGCGCGCACGGCGGGAACGTGGGCCACAGCGGGCGCGACCTCGCCCGCCGGCAGGCAGAGCTGGGCCAGCACGGCATCCTGCGACGGCGCGGCCACACTCGACCCCCGGGGGCCCAGTAGCCGCAGCACCCGGCTCGCACGATCCGACATACCCGGAGACTACCACTGATATACTAGTTGTCGTTAGTGTGAATTTTAGAGAGCTGGCGCACATGCCCGACATTGCTCCGCGGGTCGTGGTCGTCGACCACTACGACTCCTACACCTGGAATCTCGTCCACCTGATCGCTGCCGTCACAGGAACGCTCCCGACGGTGGTCCAGCACGATACGGCGACCGCCGCATACGTGCTCGGGTTCGACTACGCCGTCCTCTCCCCGGCCCGGGGCATCCGGCGAATCCCGGTGACTTCGCCATCGGAGGCGCCGTGCTACGCGCAGGCTCGGTCCCGGTGCTGGGCGTCTGCCTCGGCATGCAGGGCGTCGTGACCACCTACGGAGGGCGGGTCGACCGGCTTCCACCCGCACACGGCGACGTCGCGCGGATCCGGCACCGTGGCGACCAGCTGTTCAGCGGCGTTCCCTCCTCCTTCTCCGCCGTGCGCTATCACTCCCTCGCCGCGACGAGCATCCCGCCGGAGCTCGACGTCATCGCCGACACGGAAGGCGATGCAGGCGAGCCGGTGGTGATGGCCGTACGCCATCGGTCGCTGCCGCACGTCGGCGTGCAGTTCCATCCCGAGTCGATCCTGAGCGAGCACGGAGCCGCTCTGATCGCGAACTTCTTCTCGGCGACGGCGTGAGCGCCGAGGAGCGGTTCGCCGAGATGGCGAGCACCCATCCGCGTTGCTTCTGGCTGGAAGCAGGTCCCGGTCCGACCCGGCGGTCGATCATGGGCGCCTTGAGCGACGACGACGTCTCCCTCACCTATGACGCCGCTCGAGGTGAGGTGCTTCGCCACTGCGGCGACGAGGTTCACCCGGTCGGCTCGGACATCTTCGTCGTCCTCGAGGACGAGCTGCAGTGCACCTCCGACGACGAGATCTGGGTCGGCTACTTCGGCTACGCCTGTCGTCCTGACCTCCCGTCCAGCACGAGCCGTCCGGACCGGCCCGCGATGCCCGACGCCATCTGGATGCGCACTCGGCGCTGGACGGCCGTCGACCACCCACCAGCACACTCGGCCGATGCCGTCGCACGGCACCGGCCACCTCAGCGCACCGACGCCACCCCGATCGCCTATACGCAGGCGTTCGACGAGGTGCAGCTCGAACTCCGGGCCGGCAACTCGTACGAAGTGAATCTGACTCACCGGGTCGAGGTGCACGACGAGGTCGACCCGGCCGTTGCGTACCTGCGTCTACGCGAGCTCAACCCCGCCCCGTACGCCGGCTTCATCCAGCATCACGACTTCCGGCTCCTCAGCTCATCCCCCGAGCGCTACGCGAGGATCGACCGGCACCGGACGATCGAGACCCGGCCGATCAAGGGCACCACGCCCCGCGGGAAGGACGTCGAGGAGGACGAAGCGCTCCGAGAGGACCTGGCGTCGAACCCCAGGTTCCGCGCCGAGAACCTGATGATCGTCGACCTCCTCCGCAACGACTTGGGAATGGTGTGCGACCCCGGAACGGTCACCGTCCCATCGTTGATGGAGGTCGAGTCCTACGCGTCGGTCCACCAGCTGGTGACGACCGTGCGCGGCCGGCTGCAAGACGACATCACCGGCGTCGAGGCGCTGCGCGCCCTCTTCCCCGCCGGCTCGATGACCGGCGCACCGAAGCGCCGGACCATGGAGATCATCCAACGCGTCGAGACGACCCCGCGCGGGGTCTACTCCGGCGCCTTCGGATGGATCGCACCTGATGGCCAGGCGGATCTCGGCGTCGTGATCAGAAGCCTCACCACCGCCGGCAACGGAACCTGGCAACTCGGCACCGGAGGCGGAATCACCGTCCATTCGACCGCCGAGGACGAGTACGCCGAATCGGGCTGGAAGGCCGAGCGCCTCCTGCAGGTGTTCGCGAGCCCGTTGGCCCGCGACTGATGTATCAGACTAAGATTGTAAAAAGCGCGTACAAGAAGATCTGATCAACAAGCCGGAACGGACAAGTGGGCAGGGACTCAATGACGGTTGACGAGATTCTGGCAGCAACGGCCAATCCCCCTGCCACCTCACTTGCCGAGCAGGCCTACCAATACATCCGCGAGCGCCTGGTGATGCTCGACATCCGCCCGGGCGCGCCGATCAACGACGGGCAGATCGCCGAAGCCATCGGGATGGGCCGCACTCCTGTCCGCGAGGCGATCAAACGCCTCGAGGCCGACCACCTGGTCCACTCCTTCCCACGACGCGGCACCTTCGCGACGACGATCGACGCCACCGAGCTCAGCGCGATCGCCGAGATCCGGCGCCAGCTCGCACCGTACGCTTCGCGCACCGCCGCGGAACGCGCGTCAGCGCCGCAACGTGAGCAGATGCGCGCGCTCGCTGCTCGGATCGGCGAGGGCAGGCTGGGCGACGGAGATCGCGTTGACCTGATGCGCGTCGACAGGGCCGCTCATGGCCTGATCTACCGATCGAGCGGCAACGCCCACCTCGAGGACATCTTGATCAGGTACGACAACCTGGCCATCAGGATCTGGTGGATGGTGATCGATCGCCTCCCTGACCTGGCCCACCACGTCGTCGAGCAGGCACAGCTCCTCAACGCCGTGGCGGACGGTGACGGGGATCGGGCCGAGAAGCTCACCCTCGAGCACATCAGCGGGTTCGAGAGCGAGATCCGTCAGGTTCTCTGAAACCGCGGCTGGCTGCCAGATCGGGCCACGACCCGACAGCCACCGCCGCCGCGTACGCCTCCTAGCAGTCCAGGCGGATGTCGCCCACGGGCTTGGAGCAGCAGATCAGTACCTTCTGCTGGGCGATCTCCTTCGGCCGGATGCCGCCGTTGTGCTGCATGTCGACCTCGCCAGAGAGCATCGACACCTTGCAGGTCCCGCACATCCCCTGACCGCAGGCGGCCAAGGGCCGCATGCCGGCGGCCACCGCCGCCTCCAGGAGAGTCTCCTCCGGGCCACAGGTGATCATCCGCCCGCTGCGTGCGAACTCGACCGAGAACCCCGTGGCGGCCTCGTCCTCGGCTTCCTGCTCGCTCGGCGGCGCGGCCGACGGGGCAGGCACCTCGGGAGCGCCGAAGTCGAAGCTCTCCTCGTGATACTTGTCCATGTCGTAGTCGAGCTCTTCGAGCAGCGACTTCGCCGCGGCCATGTACCCGGCCGGACCGCAGATGAACGTCTCACGCTCGTTGAGGTCCGGAGCGAGGATCTCGAGGACAGGCTTGGAGATGCGCCCCTGCAGCCCCATCCATCGCTCGGTGGGGGCATCGCCCTCGCAGATCTCCACGACTCGCAGGTTGGGCATCAGGCGTGCCATCGCCTCGAGCTCACCTCGATAGATGATGTCAGCCGGCGTACGCGCACTGTGCACGAAGAGGATGTCGGCCTCGGACCCGAGGTCGTACAACGTCCGCGTCATCGAGAGCACCGGGGTGATGCCGCTCCCGGCCGAGAGGAACAGGTACTTCGGCGCGTCCTCCTCCGGCAGGACGAAAGCACCCGCCGGCGCGTGCATCGAGATCCAGGCCCCGGGCTCGAGGTTGTCGTGGAGCCAGTTCGACACGACGCCGTCGGAAACCCGCTTGACCGTGATGGCCAGGCGGTCGGGCCTCGTCGGCGGCGATGCGATCGTGTAGCAGCGGGTCAACATCTCGTCGCCGATCTCGACCCGGATGGTGATGAACTGGCCCGCCTCGAAGTCGAAGGCACGCCTGTCCGGGGTGGTGAAGACGAAGGTCTTCACATCATGGGTGACGGCGAGAACCTGGCTGCACACCAGGTCCATCACGTCACTCTCGGCCCAGCAGGGCTCCAGCATCCGCTTGCTGCGGAGGGCCGCCGGGCGGCCGTTCTGCAGGCCGAACGAGTTCGGCTCCGACACCTCGGGGACGTCGGTCTCCATGATGGTCATGTCTGCTCCCCACTCCGGCTAGGCGTTGGCTTGGACGCGTTGGACGTACCAGGTGACGAAGGCATCGACTTCACCCTCGACGGTGGAGTACGGACCGGGGATGTAGCCCGGGTCCGCCACTCCTCGCTGCGTGCCTTCCACCAGGACGCGGTCCTGGTCATTGGTGGCCCGCCAGACGGACGTGAGCGACTCGACCGAGTAGTCGACCCCTTCGACGGCCTCCGGGTTCACCAGCCAGGTCGTCCGGACCAGCGTCCGGTCGACCGCGAGCGGGATCACCGAGAAGACCACGGCGTGGTCACCGAGGAAGTGGAACCACGAGTTGGGCTGCATGTGGAGCGACAGGTCCCCGAACCTCGGGTCCTCGATGGACCCCATCAGCTTCGCGCACAGCTGCTGGCCGTCGGGGCCGAACGAGGCGCCGGCGCCGTCGAGCGGCAGGTGAGAGATCTGGAACGCGGTCGTGCGGCCCTCGAGCTCGCAGCGCTCCCCGACCGGGAACCCGATGGCCTCACAGGCTTTCTCCAGCTCGGCCTGCGCCTCCTGGTAGCGCTCGAAGGTCGCCTGCATGCGCGGCGGCACGTCCTCCGCCTCGTAGCGGCTGATCGGGAAGTACGCAGTCACCAGCTCGGGGTGGGAGGCGTCGCAGTGGTGACACTCGCGGTTGTTCTCCATCACCAGCTTCCAGTTGCCCTCCTCGACGATGTCGGTCTGGTGGGCGACCTTCGCCGTGGCGAGCGAGTACGGCTTCAGGTAGGGCTCGATGAACTCGCTGACCTCGTCGAAGTCGGCCGGCGGCTCGTCGGCCAGGCAGAGGAAGACCAGCCCGCCGACCGCGCGCACGTTCACGGGCTTGAGCCCGAACTTGTCGTACTCGAAGGTGGCCGTCTGGGACTCCGCGAAGATGAGGCTGCCGTCGACCCGGTAGGTCCACTGGTGGTAGGGGCACACGATGTTGCCGATCGAGCCGCAGCCCGACTCGAGCAGTCGCGACCCACGGTGCCGGCAGATGTTCCGGAACGCACGAACGTTCTCGTCATCGTCGCGAACGACGATCACGGAGTGAGCGCCCAGATCGACCGTGACGTAGTCACCGGGGTCCGGGATCTCGGCTTCGGCGACAGCGAAGATCCAGTGCTGGCCGAAGATGACGTCGAGGTCCTGCTCGTAGATGTCCGAGCTCGTGTAGAAGGGCGCCTCCAGGCTGTAGCCGGATGCTCGCCTGTCCGCCAGGGACGCCAGATCCACAGGCGTCGATTCGATGCTCATTCGCGTCACGTTGATGTCTCCCACGCTCAAACCGGGCAGATTCCGGGTTCAGATACGGCGGTCCGCCAGATGGCGGTTGTTTCACTCTGCACAACTACTGCGTAGCGTGAAACGATTCTGCCGCGCCGAAGAAGACGCTGTCAACGGATAGTTCTGGATTCGCCCGCAGGATTTACACGGGCTTGCGACGTACGCGAAGTGGCCCGCACGTACGAGGCATGCGGGCCACTTCGAGGGTGCCGATACGTCGCCTCGGCGGGCGCAGATCACTCAGCCTTGGGGAAGCCGTTCCGCTCGGAGATCGCAGCAGCGGCGGCAAGCACATGCTCAGCCAGCCCGGGCACCTTCTCGGACGTGATGCGGAACGACGGGCCCGACGCCACGACGGCGGCGATCACCCCGCCGCCCAAGGAACGGATCGGCGCCGCCACCCCGGCGAGGCCGATCTCGTGCTCGTCGACCGAGTAGGCGTAGCCCAGCTTCCTGACCTCGGCGAGTTGCTCCTCGAGCTTGGCCGGATCGACCACGGTCTCCTCGGTATAGGGCTCCAGCCCACGCTCCAGGATCCGCTGCCGGTCCTCCGGCGACATGGTCGCCAGGAAGACCTTGCCGGACGCGGTGGTGTGCAGGGGGCTCCGCTGCCCGACCCAGTTCACCGACGTGATCTCGGCACTCCCGATCACCTGGTCGATCGTGATGGCCTCCTCGCCGTCGTTGATGACGATGTTGACGGTCTCGCCGACCGCGTCGGCCAGCGCCATACAGATCGGGCGACTCGTCACAGAGATGTCGTGCTTGCGGGTCGCGCCGGCGGCCAGCTGGATGACGCCATAGCCGAGCTGATAGTGGCCCCGAGTCGCGTTCTGCTCCACAAGCCCGCGGGCCTCGAGGGTGGCCAGCAAACGGAAGACCGTGGACTTGTGCACCCCCAGTTCCTCGGAGATCGGCGTGACTCCGACAGCCCCCCGACGGGCGAGCACCTGGAGGATGGAGATGGCTCGGTCCACTGAGTGAACGGTCGTGCTCCGTGTTTCGCTCGTGTTGCTCATGCTGAAACAGTATGCCTCCTTGTCAGATCCTCCTCTTCGCCCCCTACTGCCGGGTAGCCGCGGCGCGAGCGATCAGCCACCTCCGTACGCGCCCTGAAATCGGTCGAAACAGGGTCTTGATGCCGATGCCGTCGACGGTCTAGTTTGTTTCATATAGCGCTCTTGTTTCGCTATGAGAAACATCCTTGCAACCTGACTACGCCGGACGCCCCCACCCGGGGGCAGGAAGAAGAGACGCCATGGCAGACAACAGAGTCGTCGTCTACAAGGGGCCGGGCGAGGTGGCCGTCGAGTCCATCGACTACCCGAAGCTGGAACTCCCCCAGGATGTCGTCAGCGGCCTGGGCATCAAGCGTGCGGCGCCGCACGCGGTGATCCTCAAGCTCGTGACCACGAACATCTGCGGCAGCGACCAGCACATGGTGCGCGGCCGGACGACCGCGCCGGTGGGTCAGACGCTCGGCCACGAGATCACCGGCGAGATCGTCGAGATCGGCGAGGACGTCCTCTTCCACGAGGTGGGCGACATCTGCTCGGTGCCGTTCAACATCGCCTGCGGGCGCTGTCGCATGTGCAACGAGGGCAAGACCGGCATCTGCCTCAACGTGAACCCGGCACGGGCCGGCGCGGCGTACGGCTATGTGGACATGGGCGGCTGGATCGGTGGCCAGGCGGAGTACGTCATGGTCCCGTTCGCCGACTTCAACCTGCTGAAGTTCCCCGACCGGGACCAGGC
>JALZDD010000083.1 GCA_030862715.1 Actinomycetota bacterium
GGGCGTGTCTCCAGCTAGGACCGCAAGGCACGTACGACGGCCGAGGGGCTCGGCCTGCCGAGGTGCCCGGCGAGCCAGCTGCTCGTGTCGGCGACCTTGTCGAGATCGACGCCGTGCTCGATCCCCAAGCCGTCGAGCATCCAGAGCAGGTCCTCGGTCGCCAGGTTGCCGGTCGCGCTCTTGGCGTAGGGGCACCCGCCCAGGCCGCCGGCGCTGGCATCGTAAGTGGTGACGCCGGACTGGAGGCCGGCGAGGGTGTTGGCCAGAGCTTGGCCGTACGTGTCGTGGAAGTGCAGCGCGAGCCGGTCGGTCGTGACTCCCGCGTCGCCGAACGCCTGGATCAGAGCCTTCACGTGGCCGGCGGTCGCGACGCCGATCGTGTCGCCGAGGCTGAGCTCGTCGGCGCCGAGATCGAGGAGCCGTTTGCCCGCCTCGACCACCTTCGCGATCTCCACCTGGCCCTCCCAGGGGTCGCCGAAGCACATCGACAGATAGCCCCGGACGGTCATCCCGGCGTCCTTGGCCCGCACCATCGTCGGCTCGAACATCGCCCACTGGCCGTCGAAGGTCTGGTTGAGGTTCTTGTTGGCGAACGTCTCCGTCGCGCTGCCGAAGATCGCGATGTGACGCAGCCCCAGCTCGAGCGCCCGATCGAGCCCCTTCTCGTTGGGGACGAGGACCGGGAGCTCTCTGGCCCTGTCGCCGAGCCTGTCGACGAGCTCCGTCATCAGCTCCTTCGCGTCGGCCAGCTGCGGCACCCACTTCGGGTGCACGAAGCTCGTCGCCTCCACCGGGCTCAGCCCGGCATCGAGCAGCCGGGTGATCAGCTCGGCCTTGACGCCGGTGTCGATCGCCGTCTTCTCGTTCTGGAGGCCGTCACGCGCACCGACCTCGTAGATCGTGATCCTGCTGGGCAGGTTGTCATGGCGTACGACTGCGGGGAGATCGTTCATGGGGTCGGCTCCTGCTGGGTTCGTTACACGGGTCGCGGTCAGGCATCGGTCGGCTCCACCACGAACAGTTCCGCGCCGAGGGGGACCTGGGATCCCGCTGACGCACCGACCACGGTCACGGTGCCGGCGAACGGGGCCTTGAGCGAGACCTCCATCTTCATCGCCTCCATGACACCGAGGACCTGGCCCTCCTCGACCTGGTCGCCGACCTGGACGCGTACGTCGATGACGGTGCCGGGCATCTTGGCCTCGACCGCGCCGTCGCTGTGGTGTGCGGCGGTGCCGGCGACGCGGTCGGGAGGGGAGAAGTCGAAGCGGTGTCCGTGGTGGACGATCTCGGCGAGACCGGGCTGGACGTTGATGGCCGCCCAGTGACGTACGCCGTCGACGATGGCCACGAGGACGTGGTCGGCCGCGCTGATCTGCCGGACGAGATGGTCGTCCACGCGGCCGGAGGGGCGGTCGACGGTGACGCCGCGGTCGAGGTCGACGATGGTCGGTGCCGGTGAGCCGGCGAGGCGCCAGCCGTCGGCACGGAACGGCGTCGTGGTGTCCGAGACCGCCGAGAGCATCGCGCTGACCCAGGCGACGAGCGCGCGCGGGACCTCGGGGTCGGGTGCGGGGACCTCGTTGCGGTCGAGCCAGGCGGTGTCGATCTCCGCGTCGCTGAAGGCGTCGGAGGCGGCCAGCACGCGCAGGAAGCCGGTGTTGGTGGTCAGCCCGAGGACGGCGGTCGCGTCGAGCGCCTTGACCATCGCCGTACGGGCCTCCTCGCGGTCGGCGCCGCGCACGATGACCTTGGCGAGCATCGGGTCGTAGGCGGTGCTGACGACCTGCTCGCTCTCCAGCGCGTGCTCCACGCGAGCGCGGTCGGGCCAGCGCACGATCGAGGTCCGGCCGGCCTGCGGCAGGAAGCCCTCGAAGGCGTCCTCCGCGTAGACCCGGACCTCGATGGCGTGGCCGTCGATGCGTACGTCGTCCTGGGCGATGCCCAGCGGCTCACCGGCAGCCACCCGGAGCTGGAGCGCGACGAGATCGGCGGCGGCGCCGTCGATGCGGACCGCCTCCTCGGTGACCGGGTGCTCGACCTGGAGGCGGGTGTTCATCTCCAGGAAGTACGCCTCGCCCGACGCCTCGTCGAGGAGGAACTCGACCGTCCCGGCGCCGGTGTAGTCGACCTGGCGAGCGAGCGCGACGGCGCTGGTCAGGACCAGGTTTCGCTGCTCGTCGGTGAGCGTCGGGGCGGGTGCCTCCTCGATCACCTTCTGGTGGCGACGCTGGACCGAGCAGTCACGCTCGAAGAGGTGGATGACGTTGCCGTGGGTGTCGCCGAAGACCTGCACCTCGATGTGACGGCCACGCTCGACGTACTTCTCGATCAGGAGGGTCTCGTCGCCGAACGCGCTCAGCGCCTCGCGGGCCGCAGCCGCGCGGGCCTCGTCGAGCTCCTCCGGCGAGCGGACGATGCGCATGCCCTTGCCGCCACCACCAGCCGCGGCCTTGACCAGCAGCGGGTAGGGGCTGTCCTCGCCCCGCGGAACCACGGGTACGCCGGCGGCGACCGCGATCTCCCGGGCCGCGTCCTTGCGGCCCATCTGCTCGATCACCTCGGGCGTCGGACCGACCCAGGTCAGCCCCGCCTTCGCAACCGACCGCGCGAACTCGGCCCGCTCGGAGAGGAACCCGTAGCCCGGGTGGACGGCCTCGGCACCTGCCTCGGCGGCGGCCGTGACCACCGCGTCGGCGTCGAGGTAGGACGTGACCTCGACAGCCTCGTCGGCGTCGCGTACGTGGGGCGCGTCCGCGTCGAGCGCGGTGTAGATCGCGACCGTCCGGATCCCCAGCTCACGACAGGTGCGGAAGACGCGTCGCGCGATCTCGCCGCGGTTGGCGACCAGAACACTCTCGAACATCGCAGACTCAAACATCCCAGTCACATCCTGAAGATTCCGTAGCGGGGTTCGGGGGTCGGCGCGTTCGCCGCCACAGCGAGCCCCATCGCCAGCACCCGTCGGGTGTCGGCGGGGTCGATGATGCCGTCATCCCACAGGCGCGCGGTGGCGTAGTAGGGAGAGCCCTGGGTCTCGTACTGGTCCCGGATCGGCGCCTTGAACTCCTCGTCATCGGGCTTGCCGGCGACCGTCGCGAGCACCGATGCGGCCTGCTCGCCACCCATGACCGAGATCCGCGCGTTGGGCCACATCCACAGGAAACGCGGGTCGTACGCACGCCCGCACATGCCGTAATTGCCTGCGCCGTAGGACCCGCCGATGACGACGGTGAACTTCGGGACGACCGAGCAGGCGACGGCGGTGACGAGCTTGGCGCCGTCGCGGGCGATGCCCTTGTTCTCGTACTCCTTGCCGACCATGAACCCGGTGATGTTCTGCAGGAACACCAGCGGGATGCCGCGCTGGTTGCACAGCTCCACGAAGTGGGCGCCCTTGAGCGCCGACTCGGAGAAGAGGATGCCGTTGTTGGCGACGATGCCGACCGGCTGCCCCTCGATGTGGGCGAACCCGCAGACCAGCGTCTCGCCGTAGAGCGCCTTGAACTCCTGCAGCTTCGACCCGTCGACGATGCGGCGGATCACCTCGCGTACGTCATAGGGGGTCTTCGTGTCGGCGGGCACCACGTCGGCAAGGGTCTCGGGTGACTCGACCGGCTCGTCGTAGGCCTCGACGGGCCGCGCGTCCTGGGCGGGGAGAGTCGAGACAATGCCCCGGACGATCTCGAGCGCGTGCTTGTCGTCGTCGGCGAGGTGGTCGACGACGCCCGACTTGGTCGCGTGGACGAGGCCTCCGCCGAGTTCCTCCGCGGTGACCTCCTCGCCCGTGGCCGCCTTCACCAGCGGCGGACCGCCGAGGAAGATCGTGCCCTGGTCGCGCACGATCACGGTCTCGTCGCTCATCGCCGGCACGTAGGCGCCACCGGCGGTGCACGAGCCCATCACGGACGCGATCTGCGGGATCCCGCGCGCGGACATGTTGGCCTGGTTGAAGAAGATCCGCCCGAAGTGCTCGCGGTCGGGAAAGACCTCGTCCTGCTTGGGCAGGAACGCACCGCCGGAGTCGACGAGGTAGATGCACGGGAGGTTGTTCTCGGCCGCGATCGTCTGCGCTCGCAGGTGCTTCTTGACCGTCAGCGGGTAGTAGGTGCCACCCTTCACGGTCGCGTCGTTGGCCACGATCATGCACTTGCGGCCACTCACCAGCCCGATCCCGGCGACCACACCCGCCGAGGGCACCGCCCACTCATCGCCGTCGTCGTACATCCCGTACGCCGCCAGCGGACTCACCTCCAGGAATGGTGACCCGGGGTCGAGGAGACCGTCCACCCGGTCGCGCGGAAGCAGCTTCCCGCGGTCGGTGTGCCGTTGCCGGGAGCGTTCGCTCCCCCCTTGCCGTACGCGCTCGAGCCGCTCTCGCAGCTCGAGCGTCAGCTCGCGCAGATTCGACGCCATGGACCGAGGTTAACGTTCATTAACCTCGGGTGACAAGCCCCCACCCAGCCTGAGCGCGAGTCGGCGCTTGGCTGGCTACTCCGAGAGGGCCCCGCGGGCCATCTTGGTGAGCACCGCGCGGGTCGCTTCCTCGGGGAGGACCCGGTTGTGAGGGGTGGAGTTGATGAGGCCGAAGACGGCGTGGGCCATGGCGCGGGCGCTGTCGAGAGCCAGACCAGGGTTGCGGTCGCGGAGCTGGTCGGCCCAGAGGTCGACGTACTTCCGCTGCAGGGTGCGCACCTGCTCGCGCGCCTCGTGCGGGAGCGACTCCCAGTCGCGCTCCTGGACGACGATCAGGGCCCGGTCGCGCAGCGCGAAGTCGACGTGCCAGTCGATCAGCGCCTCGATGGCCTCATCGGTGCTCGACGCGCCCTTCACGCGGGCGCGTCCTTCGCGGAGCAGCTCCTGGGAGATCGAGACGAGCATCTCGGCGAGCATCGCGTCCTTGCTCGGGAAGTGCTTGTAGAGCGCCGGGCCGGAGATGCCGCAGGCAGCGCCGAGCTCGGAGACGGAGACTCCGTGGAAGCCGCGGGCCGCGAAGAGCTCGGCCGCGGTGTCCAGGATCTGCTCGCGCCTGGTCTTCGTCGGGGCCGAGGTCATTGCATGAGGTTATCGCGTGGGCTCCAGAACCATCTCACTCCTCGAGCAGGTGACGTGCCCGGAGCACCGCGTCGAGCGCGATCTCAACGTCGTCGACCTGTTCGCGGGTCGACTCACCGGGCGCAGCGACGTCGGCCGGCCCTGCCGGACGTTCATGACGTAGCCCTCTCCGCAGGCGCCCCAGCAGCTCGTCACGCTCCGCGCCGCGCAGATGGAGCAGTGCGGATGCGTCGCGATCGACGATCCAGCAGAGCTGGTGCAGCACCGCGAGCGAGTGGCCGCACACCGCGTGCCAGTGCCCGCACGTGCAGGTCACCGCGAGCTCGTCGCCATAGGGCACCAGCTCGACCCCGGCCTCCTCGGCGTGCTCGGCCACGTCCAGCGGCAGCTCACCGACCAGGAGCGCCTCGGCCCGCGCGGACGCGGCGCCGAGGACCTCCAAGAGCGCGTCGACGGACTCTGCGCCCAGCACCGGCACCGTGCCGGTCACCGTCCACAACCCGCGCTCGTCGTCGACCGCGGCCGCGAACCGGCCGGGCTCGACGACCAGGCCTCCGATCCGCCCCGAGCGGGCGAGCGAC
>JALZDD010000121.1 GCA_030862715.1 Actinomycetota bacterium
GAGAGCACCGGGCCGAAGATCTCCTCGGTGTAGACGGTCGACGTGGTCGGCACGCGGTCCACCAGCGTCGGCCCGACCCAGAACCCGTTGGGGTCGCCGTCCACCTCGATCCCTCGTCCGTCGACGACGACCTCGGCCCCGTCGGCCGCGGCCACGTCGACGTAGCTCGCCACCTTGTCTCGGTGGGCCCCGGTGATGAGCGGGCCCATGTCGGTGTCCCGGGTGCCGTCGCCGGTCTTGAGCGTGGCCATCCGCGAGGTGATCTTCGAGATCAGGCTGTCGGCCACCGAGTCGACCGCGAGCACGACCGAGATCGCCATGCAGCGCTCGCCGGCTGACCCGAAGCCCGCGTTGACTGCCGAGTCGGCAACCAGGTCGAGGTCGGCGTCGGGCAGCACGAGCATGTGGTTCTTGGCGCCCCCGAGCGCCTGGACCCGCTTGCCGGCGGCGGTGCCGCGCTCGTAGACGTAGCGGGCGATCGGGGTGGAGCCGACGAAGGAGATCGAGGCGACGTCGGGGTTGTCGAGGAGCGCGTCGACCGCCTCCTTGTCGCCGTGCACGACGTTGTAGACGCCGTCGGGCAGCCCCGCCTCCGACCACAGCTCCGCGATCCAGCTGGAAGCGGTCGGGTCCTTCTCCGAGGGCTTGATCACGACCGCGTTGCCGGCCGCGATCGCGATCGGGAAGAACCACATCGGCACCATGGCGGGGAAGTTGAACGGGCTGATGATGCCCACCACGCCGAGCGGCTGCTTGAGCGTGGTCACGTCCACGCCGGACGAGACCTGCTCGGAGACCGTGCCCTTGAGCAGGTGGGAGAGGCCGCAGGCGAACTCGACGACCTCGAGCCCGCGGGCGATCTCGCCGGCGGCGTCGGAGAGCACCTTGCCGTGCTCGGCGGTCAGGATCTCGGCGAGCTCGCCCTTGCGGGCGTTGAGCAGCTCGCGGAACTTGAAGAGCACGGCCGTACGCCGGGTGAGCGAGGTCTCGCTCCACTCTTCGAACGCCTTCTTGGCCGCGGCGACGGCGGCGTCGACGTCGGCGGCCGAGGCGAAACGTACGCGCTTCTGCACGGTGCCGAGCGCGGGGTTGTAGACGTCGCCGAGACGGGTTCCGGTGCCGGGGTTGGTGGCCCCGCCGATCCAGTGGTCGAGGATGGGGAGATCGGTCATGTCATGCGTCCTTTGAAGAGCTGTTACAGCGAGCCGAGCACGTCGTCGTAGATCGAGATCGCCTCGGCGACCTCGTCGGGGGTGACGACGCACGGGGGCACCACGTGGATGCGGTTTTCCATGATGAACGGGATCAGGTTGCGGGCGATGAGGTCGGACTTGATCCGGCCCATCGTCGCGGCGGGCAGCGGCTCCCGCGTCTCGCGGTCGGCGACGAGCTCGAGGGCCCAGAAGACCCCGGTGCCGCGCACCTCGCCGATCACGTCGTGCTTCTCGGCCAGCGAGGCGAGGCCGGGAGCGATGTGGTCGGTGCCGATGGTCGCGGCGTTGTCGACGATGCCCTCCTCGTTCATCGCCTCGATGGTCGCCACGATCGACGCCATCGCGAGCGGGTGGCCGGAGTAGGTGAGCCCGCCGGGGAAGACCTGGTCGTCGAAGGTCGCCGCGACCGGGTCGGAGATGATCACTCCGCCGGCGGGTACGTAGCCGGAGTTGACCCCCTTGGCGAAGGTGATCAGGTCGGGGACGACGTCATAGGCGTCCAGGGCCAGCCACTCGCCGGTGCGGCCGAAGCCGGCCATGACCTCGTCGAGGATGAGCATGATCCCGAACTCGTCGGCCAGCGCCCTGACCCCGGGCAGGTAGCCCGGCGGCGGGATCATGATCCCGGCGGTGCCGGGGATGGTCTCGAGGAGGATGGCCGCGATCGACGCTGGCCCCTCGGACTCGATGACCCGACGCAGGTGGCGCAGCGCGCGCTCGGCCTCCTGCTCCGGCGTGGTCGCCCAGAACTCCGAGCGGTAGAGGTAGGGGCCGAAGAAGTGGACGTGACCCCGGGCGTACTCGTTGGGGATCCGTCGCCAGTCGCCCGTCGCGACGATCGCCGCACCGGTGTTGCCGTGGTAGGAGCGGTAGGTCGAGAGCACCTTGTCGCGGCCGGTGTGGATGCGCGCCATCCGGATGGCGTTCTCGACGGCGTCGGCCCCGGCGTTGGTGAAGAAGACCTTGTTGAAGCCCACCGGTGCGATGTCGGTGATCCGCTCAGCCGCCTCGCCGCGGGCCAGGTTGGCCGTCGTCGGCGCGATCGTGGTCAGGGTCTCGGCCTGCTTCTTGATCGCCTCCACCACCCGTGGGTGCTGGTGGCCGATGTTGGTGTTGACCAGCTGGGAGGAGAAGTCCAGGTAGGTGTGCCCGGAGTCGTCCCACACCTTCGAGCCCTGCCCGCCGGCGATGACGAGCGGTTTCAGCGACCCCTGGGCGGACCAGGAATGGAAGACGTGGGCTCGGTCGAGGTCGTAGGCACGGGCGTCGCTGGCGCTGGTCAAGGCTGTCCCCTGGGGTGCGTGGATGGACATGGATCTGGCTTCTCACTCTACGCCGGAAACGGCAACGTAGCCGCCGAACCGGAATACCGATTACGACGGTATATCTGGTCGACGGCTACGTTTTCGTTACATTCTGGCGCCATAGGCGACTGAATCACGCGCCTCCGGCTGTCACCTCAACCTCGATCGGCTTGAAGTCAGCGCCTTCGGTGTCGACCTCGTCGCCGAGCTCGTCGAGCGCCTTCTCGATGTACTCGTTGGAGTAGGCCGTCTCCGGCGGTGCCTTCGTGATCAGCTTCTCGCCCTTCTCGTTGGTCGCCGCGAGCGCGCCGTCGACGGTCTGCCTCCAGGCGGCCTCATCGATGACCCCGACCCCGTTCTCGGCCGGCCAGATGAGCTTGTTGGTCTCGTTGAGCATCCACAGCTCGTGCGAGGGACCCCAGGTGGACTCGTGCTCGGCCATGGTCGGGGCGACCTCCTCGGCGTTGTCGCGGGCGTAGGCCCAGCCCTTGACGACCGCCTTGAGGAACTTGACGGTCGTCTCCTCGTAGTCCGCGTCCGACGACAGCCGCTCGGTGTCGGCCCACAGCGCGTCCTGGAGCATCGCGCCGTCGGTGTCCTCGTACGAGATGACGTTGAAGTCCGAGGGCTGGTAGAGCTTCCCCGTCTCGGGGTTCTCGGCCTCCAGCAGCTGGGCGTACTCGTTGTAGGTCATCGCCTGTGCCGCGTCGATGTCGCCCTGGAGGAACGCGTTCATGTTGAAGTCCTGGGTGATGATCGAGACGGACTTCGAGTCCAGTCCCTCCGCGGCCATCGCGGCGAAGATCTCCCACTCGTTGCCGAAGCCCCACGAACCGATCTTCTTGCCCTCGAAGTCGGCCACCGACTCGATGCCGGAGTCTGCCCAGGAGACCTGCAGCGTGCCCGAGCGTTGGAAGATCTGGGCGACGTTGGTCAGGTCGGCGCCGCCCTCGATCGAGCCCAGCACCTTCGGCACCCAGGCGACCGCGTAGTCGACGTCGCCGTTGGCCAGGGCGTCTTGAGGCACGATGTCGCCACCCGAGGGGATGATCTCGACGTCGAGCCCCTCGTCCTCGAAGAAGCCCTGGTCCATCGCCGCGTAGTAGCCGGCGAACTGTGCCTGCGGCAGCCACTGCAGCTGCAGCTTGACCTCGGTCAGGTCACCGCCGCCGGCCTCGCTGTCGGAGCCGCCGCACGCGGCGAGCCCCAACGTCAGCGCCAGGGCGGCCGAAGCGGCGAGCCCCTGTCGTATGAAATTGTTCATTTCTCCTCCGGTGGTCCAGCTTGTCGAGACGGGTAGGCCCAGCGCGCCAGCCGCTCCAGTGCGGCCGTGATCGCGAACACCAGCAAGCCGAGCACGATCGCGCCCCCGACGTACGCGAATGCCCGGGCATGGTTGGTGGTCGCCGCGTTCTTGATGGCGCTGCCGAGACCGTTGTTGACGCCGCCGAAGTACTCCGCGACGAGCGCCGAGATGACCGCCAGCGAGCCGGCCAGGCGCAGCCCGGTGAGGGTGAACGGGATCGCGACGGGGAGCGTGACGGTGCGGAAGCGCTGCACCGGCCCGGCGGCGTACGTCCACATCAGGTCGCGCTGCAGGGCAGTGGTCTGCCGCAGGCCGCGGAGGGTGTTGACGAAGACGGGTACGAAAGCGGCGATGGCGCCGATGATGCGCCGCGGCGTCTCTTGGTCGGTGCCGAGCATGGTGTAGAGCAGGGGCGCGATCGCGACGATCGGGACGACCGCGAGTATCGCGACCAGGGGCCCGAGCATGCCGTCGAAGAGGCGGGCCGTGGCGGCGATGCCGGCGAGCAGCACACCGAGGACCGCGCCCGCCGCCAGGCCCCACAGCGAATTGGCCGCGGTGACCCTGAAGGCCTCGCGGATCGGCTCCCAGCCTTCGCCGACCGCGGTGACGACGTCGCCGGGGCCGGGGAGGAAGAAGGTGCCGATGCCGAGGACGTCGACCATGAGCGCCCACAGCGCCAGACCGAGGAGCCCGACGACGAACGGTGCGAACAGGCGCGAAGACGTCAGCGTCATGCGCTCGCTCCGCCAGGGCTCGGCCGGGCGTGCAGGGCCTCGCGGACCTCGGTCACCAGCTCGTAGAAGACCTCCGACTCACGCAGCGCCTCGTCGCGTACGACCTCGGGTCCGAGCCCGGTTGGTACGATCTGAGTGATCCGGCCCGGTCGTGGTGACATCACCACGACCCGCTCGGAGAGGAAGGCCGCCTCGGGGATCGAGTGGGTGACGAAGACGACCGCGGCACCGGTCTCGCGGACCAGGCGGGACAGCTCGGTCTGGAGCCGCTCGCGGGTCATCTCGTCGAGCGCGCCGAACGGTTCGTCCATCAGCAGCAGTCGGGGCTGCTCGGCCAGGGCACGCGCGATCGCCACCCGCTGCTGCATACCGCCGGAGAGCTGGTCGGGATAGTGCTTGGTGAACTCCTCCAGCCCCACCAGGGCGGCCAGCTCGGCGACCCGTTCCTGACGTCGGCGCCTGGAGACCTTGTGCAGCTCGAGCGGCACCGCGATGTTGTCGGCGACCGTACGCCACGCGAGCAGCCCAGCCTGCTGGAAGGCGATCCCGTAGTCCTGGTCCCGGCGGGCGCGCGCCGCCGTTTTGCCGAACACCCGCACGGTCCCCTCGGACGGCGACTCGAGATCAGCCACCAGCCGCATCAGCGTCGACTTGCCGCACCCCGAGGGTCCGATGAGGGAGACGAACTCGCCGGGTGCGACGCTCAGGTCGACGTCGGCGAGCGCATGCACCTGGCCCTGCTTGCTCGGGAACTGCTTGGTCACCCCGGCCAGCGAGACGGCGGACGTGGCCGGATCGTCACGGGTCTCGGATGTGGGAGTCATAGTGGGGGATCTCATGGTGGCCTTTCCGTCGTCGATCACGTCGCCTCACCCCGGCGGTAGCGCCGCAGCGCGACTCCGACGAGCCAGACGACTCCGGCGGCGAGCAGTCCCAGCACGGCCGCGCCGAAGATCGGCGCCCATGCCTTCGCCGGGTCGCCCGACGCCTGGCCGCCGTAGCCGATCAGCTTGCGCCCGATGCCGTCCAGGTAGGCGATCGATCCCTCCGCCACCACCGTCCCGACCACGGCCGCCGCCGCGGCCAAGCGCAGTGCGGAGAGCAGATAGGGCACGGCGGCGGGCAGCTTGACCTTGCGCAAGGTGGGCCAGTAGTCCGCGTCGTACGTCCTGAAGAGCTCGCGCTGCTGGACGGTCGGTGACTGGAGTCCGCGCAGGGCGCCGACGGCGACCGGGAAGAAGGCGAGATAGGAGGCGATCACGGCGACCGACATCCAGGCCGGCCACTCCCAGCCGCCGAGCGTGATGTTGGAGCCCCACGACTTCACCATCGGCGCGAAGGCGATCAGCGGCACGGTCTGGGAGAGGACGATCCAGGGCAGGAGACCATGTTCGGCGAGGCGAAACCGATCCATGACCAGCGCCAACGCAAGTCCGATGACGGTGCCGACGAGTAGCCCGACACCTGCGATCCCCAACGACACCAGGGCAGCCTGGAGGACGACCAGCCACAGCGGTGAGGAGGTGGAGGCGGAGGTCTCCGGCTCGAGGAGCCGCGCCACCATCTCCCACGTGTGCGGCATCGCCAGGTCGGTCGCGCGGGGCAGGATCCGCGCTTCGCCGATGCCCCAGCCCGCCTCGGGCCCGAACTGCTTGTAGCCCTCCCACAGCGCCACCACCAGGGCCAGCCCGAGCAGCCCGGTGACCGTCCGGACGACACCGGTGAGGACGCGACGATCCACGCTCACGCCTTCGCTGTCGGCGGCTGGTTCACCCGGGGCATCACCAGATCGCCGTACGCGGCCAGGGTCTGGTCCATCGCGTCGTGCTGCAGGTAGACGGCGAACTGGTCGACGCCGAGGCTCTTGAGCTGGTCGAGCTTCGCGACCTGCTCCTCGACCGAGCCGAGGAGGCAGAACCGGTCGACGATCTCGTCGGGCACGAACTGGGTGTGGGTGTTGCCCGCCCGTCCGTGCTCGTTGTAGTCGTAGTCCTCGCGGCCCTTGATGTAGTCGGTCAGCGCCTGCGGGACGGCGCCGGTGCTGCCGTACTTGGCGACGATGTCGGCGACGTGGTTGCCGACCATCCCGCCGAACCACCGGCACTGCTCCCGGGCGTGAGCCAGCGCCCCGGGCGAGCCGTCGGTGACGTACGCAGGTGCGGCCACGCAGAAGGTGAGCGACTCCGGGTCGCGGCCGGCGTCGGAGGCCGCCTTCTTGACCGCCCCGATCATCCACTCGGTGATGTCGGGGTCGGCCAGCTGCAGGATGAAGCCGTCGCCGACCTCCCCGGCCGCCTTCAGCGCGAGCGGGCCGTAGGCGGCGATCCACACCTCCAGCTCGGAGCGCTTGGCCCACGGGAACTGCAGCGTGGTGCCGTTGACCTCGACCGGACGCCGGTTGGCGAGCTCACGGATCACCCGGGTCGCCTCGCGCATCTCCTTGATCGTCGACGGCTTCCCGTTGAGCACCCGCACCGCCGAGTCGCCGCGCCCCATCCCGCAGACCGTGCGGTTGCCGTACATCTCGTTCAGGGTCGCGAAGACCGACGCGGTCACCGTCCAGTCGCGGGTCGCCGGGTTGGTCACGAACGGGCCGACCTTGATCGTGCGGGTCTCGGCGAGGATCTGGCTGTAGATGACGTACGGCTCCATCCACAGCAGGTGGCTGTCGAACGTCCAGACGTAGTCGAAGCCGTACGCCTCGGCCTGCTTTGCCAGGGAGACGACCCGCCAGGCGGGCGGGTTGGTCTGGAGGACGACACCGAAGTCCATCACGTCACACCAGGTACTGGGAGAGGTCGCGCTTGAGGTAGCTGCCGTGGCCCTTGGTGCCCTTGAACTCGCC
>JALZDD010000157.1 GCA_030862715.1 Actinomycetota bacterium
GAGCACCGCGCTGCCGCCGAGGCCGTCACGGTCGACGACCGTGACCTCCGCCCCGAGCTGCTGCGCGACCAGCGCCGCCTCGTATCCGCCAGGACCCCCACCAATGATCGTCACTCGCGCCATGGGCCGCATTCTTCCACGCCCCCTGGAGCGGCAGAGTCAGCCCATCGTCTTCTGACCGTCGATGGTCTCCCGGATGATGTCGGCGTGGCCGGCGTGCTGAGCGGTCTCGGCCAGGATGTGGGCGAGCGCGCGGCGGTTGGACCAGCGCGCGCCGGACTCGAACCACGGAGCCTCGGGAAGCGCATGGTCCGCGTCGAGATCGACGGTGCGGATCAGCTCGTCGGTGGCGGCGGCCACGTCCTCGTACGCCTTCAGCACTCCCTCCAACGTCTCGTGCTCGGCGAGCACGAAGTCGGCGGCGAACTCGGCGTACTTCTCCGGGGTGAGCTCCTGCGCCACCGCGCCGCGGACGATGAAGTCCGCCCAGCCCCGCTCGCCGGCCGCGACATGCTTGACCAGGCCACCGAGGCTGAGCGCGGAGGCGGTCGGGGCGAGCCGGGCCTGCTCGTCGGTCAGGTTGCGGACGGCGAAGCGCAGGAAGCCGCGGTGCTTGGCCAGGGTCTCGAGCAGGTCGGTGCGCTCACGGGACAGGGTGGCGGTGGCGCTGGTCTTCATGGCGCTGGCGGCGGTTGCGGTCATGACATGGACTCCTTGGTGGTGTTTCCCTCTGACACCGACAACGCTATGAGCTGTTCAGGTCAGTTTCTGTCCGCATTGGACCGAGAGCAGAAAAGGATCCGCCGGCGATTACCCTGCTGGGATGACGAGCCCCGCCAACCCGACCCGAAGCGACGCGGTCCGCAACCGTGACCTCCTGGTCGGCGCCGCCCGCGAGGTGCTCGCCGAGCAGGGTCTCGACGCCCCGATGTCGGCGGTCGCCAAGCGCGCCGGCGTCGGCCAGGGCACCCTCTATCGGCACTTCCCCGACCGTCTCACCCTGGCCACGGCGGTGCTGGAGGAGAACGTGCGCGACATCGAGCAGGTCGCCGCCCGCCCTGATGCGACGCTGGCCGATGTGCTCGGCGTCGTCACCTGGCAGATGATCCACTCGACCGCCTTCGTCGGCATCATCCGGCTCAGCGACGAGGAGAGCTCCCGCTTCCTCGCCGATCGGGTACGCACCGCCATCGACGGATTCCCGAGAGAGACCTACGACACCGACGACCTCATGCTCGCCGTCGCCATGGTCTCCGGCGGGGTGCACGGGCCGACCCCGGAGGCGCGCGAGACCGCCGCCCGCCGGGCGTGGGCCCTGCTCGGGATCGAGATCGGCCCGGTCACGCCCGGCTTCTAGGGCCTCCCGTGCACAACCCCACCATGGCGTGGAGATGTCACCGGCCGGCACCCCTAGCGAGGGGCACCGGCCGGCGAGTCGTACGTCAGATCACAGGTTGATCATGTGGCCTGCGATGCCCTCGATGGCTTCCTTCATCGCCTCCGAGAGCGTCGGGTGGGCGAAGACGTTGCGGGCGACCTCGTCGGCGGTCAGGTCCCACTGCTGGGCGAGCGTCAGCGCGGGCAGCAGCTCGGTGACCTCGGGGCCGATCATGTGGGCGCCGAGGATCTCGTTGTGCTCGGCGTCGGCGACGATCTTCACGAAGCCGACACCCTCGGCCATGCCGCGGGCCTTGCCGTTGGCGGAGAACGGGAACGACGAGGTCTTCACGTCGTAGCCCTTCTCCTTGGCCTGGGCCTCGGAGTAGCCGAACGAGGCGATCTGCGGCTGGCAGAACGTCGCGCGCGGGATCATGTCGAAGTTGATCTCCATGGTCTCGGCGTCGGCGATCGTCTCGGCGGCGACGACACCCATGGCCTCGGCGGTGTGGGCCAGCATCAGCTTGCCGGTGCAGTCACCGATGGCGTAGATGCCCTCGACGTTGGTGCGGCCGCGGGCGTCGACAGCGATCGCGCGCCGGTCGGTGAGCTCGACGCCGGCGTTCTCGAGGCCGAAGCCCTCGACCCGCGGCGCGAACCCGAAGGCTGCCAGGAACTTGTCGGCCTCGAGCACCTGCTCCTCGCCGCCGGCGGCCGGAGCCACGGTGACCTTCACGCCCGAGCCGGTGTCCTCAGCGCCCTTGACCGCGGTCGAGAGCAGCACGTTGACGCCGAGCTTCTTGTACTGGCGCAGCAGCTCCTTGGACACGTCGGCGTCCTCGGTCGGGACCATCCGGTCGAGGAACTCCACGATCGTGACGTCCACGCCGAAGTTCTTCAGCACGTAGGCGAACTCGACGCCGATCGCGCCCGAGCCGCCGATGATGATCGAGCCCGGCAGCTGCTCGGTGAGGATGTGCTCCTCGTAGGTCACGATGTTCTGCCCGTTGGGCACGACGCCCGGGACCGAGCGGACGGTCGCGCCGGTGCCGATGATGAGGTTGTCGAAGGTGTAGTCGGTCGAGGCGCCGTCCTTGCCCTTGACGGCGATCGACTTCGGCCCGGTCAGGGTGCCCCAGCCGTCGATCTCGGTGATCTTGTTCTTCTTCATCAGGTAGTGCACGCCCTTGGCGCTGGCGTCGGCAACACTGCGGCTGCGCTTGAAGGTCGCGCCGAAGTCCATGGTCGCGTCACCCGAGATCCCGAAGGTCTTCTTCTCGTGGGTGATGATGTGCGCGATCTCTGCGTTGCGCAGCAGCGCCTTGGACGGGATGCACCCGACGTTGAGGCAGACACCGC
>JALZDD010000159.1 GCA_030862715.1 Actinomycetota bacterium
CGGTCGGCGCCGATCGCTTCAGTGTCTTCGGTGCGAACGCGGGGATCGAGCGTCGCTGGTCGATGCCGGCGGTCTTCTTCGCGATCTTGGCCAGCGGCGAGACCTTCAGCGACGCGTTGGCCATGCCGGTGAACGGAGCCGCGAGCCGCGCCCACTTCGGCAGCTGCCCGAGAAGAGCGTGCGACCGCGGCCGCCGCTCCCCGAGGACATCGTGCTTCTGGTAGAGCGCCTCGGACTTGTACGTCGCCATGTCGATGCCCGTGGGGCAGTCGGACGCACACCCCTTGCAGGCCAGGCACAGGTCGAGCGCCTCGCTCACCGCGGGATCGCCGAGCCCGCCGACGAGCGACCCGTCGAGCGCCTCCTGCAGCACCCGCGCGCGTCCACGGGTCGCGTCCTTCTCCTCGCGCGTGGCGAGGTAGGAGGGGCACATGACCCCCGCGGTCTTCGGGGCGACGCATTTGCCGACGCCGGTGCAGCGGTGCACGGCGGCACCCAGGTCACCTGAGTCGTGGATCAGCCGCAGGCCGGTCCGGGGAAGGGCACGGGGCCGCACCGGCCGGAGGTCGTCGGTGATCGACGCGGGCCGCACGATGTTGCCCGGGTTGAGCAGTTCGGAGGGGTCGCAGATGCCCTTGACCTGCTCGAAGAGATCGATGGAGGTCGAGTCGTACATGAGAGGCAGCAGCTCCGATCGCACTCGCCCGTCACCGTGCTCGCCCGACAGCGAGCCGCCGTAGGTCACCAGCTGCGTCGCGCACGCGGTCATGAACTCCCGGAACACCTGGGCGGACTCGGGCGCGTCCGGCGCGAACGGGAAGTCGATGCGGCAGTGGATGCAGCCGTCGCCGAAGTGGCCGTAGGGGTAGCCGTGCAGACCGAACGACTCCAGGATGCCCTCGAAGTCGCGCAGCCAGGCACCGAGGTGCTCCGGCGGGACCGCGGCGTCCTCCCAGCCGGAGTGGGCCGGCGTGGGCAGCGAGACCCCGGCCAGCCCGGCCCCGTCCTCGCGGATCCGCCACAGCGCGGCCGCTTCGAGGGGATCGATGACCACCCGCGACTCGAGCGCGCCCGACTCCGCGGCGATACGTTTCACCAGGTCAGGAGCGTCCTGTCCGGCGACCTCGACCATCAGCCAGCCGGCCCCCTTGGGCAGATCCGGCACCGGGCGGCCCTTGGCGCGGACCAGGTCGGCGATCCGGGCGTCCATCCCCTCACACGCGATGAGCCGCCCCGGCGCCACCTGCAGGAGCGCAGGCACCGCGTCGGCGGCCTCTGCCATCGTCGGGTAGCCGAGCACCAGCAGCAGCCGCCCGGGCGTGTCCTCGACGAGCCGCACGGTCGTCTCCAGGATGGTCGCCAGGGTGCCCTCGGTGCCGGCCAGGAACCGGTCGACCCGACCACCCTTCTCGGGCAGCAGGTGCTCGAGCGAGTAGCCCGAGACCTGGCGCCCGAACCGGCCGAACTCGGTCCGCACGTGCCCGAGGTTGGCGCCGACGAGCGCCTGCAGCCGCTCCGCGGTGTCCCCGGTCGAGACGCCATCCGCATAGATCGCCTCCTCGCCGTTGCCGAAGAGCACGGTCAGCGCCTCGATGTTGTCGACGGTGCGGCCGTACCCCAGCGCACGGTTGCCGCAGGCGTTGTTGCCGATCATCCCGCCGATGGTGCAGCGGGTGTGGGTGGACGGGTCGGGCCCGAAGCGCAACCCGTGCGGCGCCGCCGCCCGCTGCAGATCGGCGTGCACGACGCCCGGATCGATCCGCGCGGTCCGCGCCTCCGGGTCGATCTCGTAGATGGTCCGCAGGTCGCGGGTGTCCACGACGATCCCGGATCCGACGGCGTTGCCGGCGATCGAGGTGCCCGCACCTCGCATCGTCACCGGCGCCCCGGTCGAACGGGACACCGCGTGCACCGCGAGCAGCTCGTCGCGGGACTGCGGCCGGACGACGACGGAGGGCACGACCCGGTAGAGGCTCGCGTCGCTGGAGTAGAGCGCCCGGGCCAGCGGCGAGTCGTCGACCCTGCTGATCCCCTGGTTGCGCAGCTCATTCGCCAGATCCGAGGCAGTCG
>JALZDD010000167.1 GCA_030862715.1 Actinomycetota bacterium
AACATGATCGCGGAGCCGTCACCGCCGATGCGGTACGCGCGCTTGTATCCGTGGATCACCCGCGACTGCTGCTCGATCACCCGCGTCATGATTGCACGCTAGTCGCCATGGGTTTCAAGCGTGTTGCAGCCCGCTGTGACGGAGACGAGCCGAGGCGCCGCGTCGATCCTGAGGGCGTCGAGGAACAGCGTCAGGAGGGGCGAGTCGTTGTCGGCGTGCCAAGCGGCGTGCAGGTCCAGCATCGGTACGGGGCTGTGCAGCCGGACCGGGGTGAGCCCGGCGCCCGAGCGGGCGAGCAGGACGGCTCGGGACTCCGAGGCGAAAGTGATCAGCTGGTGTGCGCTGACGAGGACTCCGGTCGCTGCTGGGTCGTCTGCCATCGCTGCGATCTCCAGCTCGATACCGGCCTGTGCCGAGGCCTGCTGGATGACGTCGTACATGGCGGGGGACTGGCGGCGCTCGAACATGACGCACGGGTGCCGAGCGAGCTCCACGAACGGTGCGGCCGGCCGGTGGGCCCATTGGTGGGTCGGTCCGACCACGCCGCACAGGCGGAGTGTCATCAAGTGGTGGGACCGGATGTCGGGCGCCGTCGGACGTCCGTAGACAAGTCCCACGTCGAGTCGGCCTTCTGTCAGGGCCGCGAGCTGGGGGCCGGAGCGCAGCTCCTCGAGGTTGACCCCGATCCCCGGGTGGTCCTGTCGCAGCCTGCGGAGAGCGGCGGGGAGCAGGTGGTGCCCGGCCGGGAAGTTGAATCCCACCTCAAGCGTCCCGGCATGCCCCTCGACGGCATCGCGGGCGGATCTCGTAGCCTTGCCGAGGTGGGCGAGAACGGCACGCGCATCCGGCTCGAACGCACGGCCGGCGTCGGTGAGGTCCACGGCGTGCGAGGACCGCTCGACCAGCTTCGCGCCCACGGTTCGTTCGAGCCGCTGGAGGTGCTGGCTCAGGGTCGGTTGGGCGAGATGCAGCCTGGCTGCCGCGCGCCCGAAGTGACGCTCCTCAGCGATCGCCAGGAACGACTCCAGCAGCCTGATGTCCATCTCGCCTCCAGGAGAGTCGCGATGAGCGTGGCGCGCGCCGATCAATGGAGCGTGTCGCTTCGGTGAACCGTTCGGGTCTTTCGATCGATCGATCCCGGAATCCAATCAGCGCAGGTCAACGACGGGTATGGCGTGGGCCGTGGGTCCGCGGCGACCCTCGCTGAGGAGCCGCTGTCGGATTGGTTCATCGGAGCGACACCGAGCGCTGATCGGCTTCTCCGCGGCCGCACCGATGTCGCGGTGCCCTCATCCCCTGACCCTCACGGAGTCGCCATGCCTCAGCCCTCACCCATAGGTCCTCTCGGTCGCCGTTCAATTCTCCTCGGTGGGGCCGCCGCCGGGTCTGCCCTGCTGCTGCCCGCCCGCTCCGCCGCCGCACCGCTTCTGGCGCATTCGGGGCGTCCGGTGCTCACCGACGGCATCCAGTCCGGTGACGTCTCGGCCTCGGCGGCCATCATCTGGGCGCGTGCCGACCGCATCGCCCGGATGTACGTCGACATCAGCCCGACGGAGACGTTCCGGAAGGTTCGTCGCGTACGGGGTCCGCTTCTCGATACCCGGACCGACCTGACCGGGAAGACCCTCCTGCGAGGCCTTCCCGCCGGACAGGACGTCCACTACCGCGTCGTCCTCGCTGATCCCGACGACGACAGCGTGACCGGCGAGCCGCAGATCGGACGGCTGCGTACGGCACCGGTCGGGAGCTCCGACATCCGCTTCGTGTGGTCCGCCGATCTCGGTGGCCAGGGATGGGGGATCAACCCGTCCCGGGGTGGCTACCGAATCTTCGAGTCGATGCGACGGCTCGACCCGGACTTCTTCCTCTGCTCCGGAGACCTGATCTACGCCGACGGTGTGATCCCGAGCGAGAAGCCGCTCTCCGACGGCACCGTGTGGCGGAACGTCGTCACGCCGGCGAAGTCGAAGGTCGCCGAGACCCTCGATGAGTATCGGGGCAACTATCGATACAACCTGCTGGACGACAACCTGCGCCGGTTCAACGCCGAGGTCGCCCAGATCAACTCCTGGGATGACCACGAGGTCGTCAACAACTGGTACCCAGGGGAGATCCTCGACGACTCCCGCTACACGGAGAAGCGGGTCGACGTGCTCGCCGCCCGGGCCCGGCGCGCCTTCCATGAGTATCTGCCGACCCGCACCGGCAGCGACGACGACGGGCGCATCTACCGGGTCCAGCGCTACGGCGAACTCCTTGACGTGTTCGTGCTCGACATGCGCTCGTACAAGGACCCGAACACTCCTGGCCTGGAGACGGTCAGCGACGGCGGAGTGTTCGGCCGCCGGCAGCTTGCCTGGCTCAAGGAGCAGCTGAAGGCCTCGCGGGCGACGTGGAAGGTGCTCGCCGCGGACATGCCGCTGAGTCTCGTCGTCCCCGACGGCGCGGCGGTCGAGGCGCTCGCCCAAGGCGACCACGGCAACCCGCTCGGCCGGGAGCTCGAGATCGCCGAGCTCCTGTCGTACGCCAAGCGGAACCGGATCACCGGGATGGTCTGGCTCACCGGCGACGTGCACTACACCGCGGCGCACCACTACCAGCCGTCGCGTGCCGCCTTCGCCGACTTCGACCCGTTCTGGGAGTTCGTCTCGGGGCCGCTCAACGCCGCGGTCGGGGTCGAGCCGGAGCCGAACCCGGTCGACAGGACCTTCGGGCCCGAGGTCGTCTTCTCCCGAGGCGCGCCCTCGGCCGAGGTCAACAACCCCGGATTCGGCTACCAGTACTTCGGCGAGGTCAGCATCGACAGCGACTCGCGGGTGATGACAGTACGACTCCGGGACATCGAAGGTGGGGTCGCGCTCACGGTTGATCTGCCGCCAAGAGACTGAGTCGCTTCCGCAGCCCTAACCTGCCCGTTACCGGACCTCAACGGCTCGGTCATCCCGGCCCCGGATCATGGATACCGAGGACCTTCCCCCACCTGTGCCCGACCATGTGAGGAGCCGGAGATGGCAGCTGAGGCGACACGTCCCGTGGACCACGTCGACGTCCCGAACATCCACCGCGAGAGCCGCATGGCCCGGCTCATCCGGTGGGCCGACGACTACACGCTGTGGGCGTTCAACCCGCCCGATGCGCTGGCACCGGGTGGATCCCCGACCCGTCGGGCCATTGCCGACCTGCCGGACGACCCGGCCGCGACGCTCCGTGACCTGGAGAACCAGCGCAGCCAGGTCGACAGGCATCTCGAGGATCTGCACGACGCGAGTGCGCGGGCCGTACGGCTGTTGCGGCGTCGCGGCTGGTCGTTCGGGCGGATCGCGGCAGAGACCGGGATCAGCAACCAGCGCGTCGCCCAGCTCGCACGTAGCTCGCTGGGCGCCGGCAGGTGACGATCCGGAGGTGACCGCGGCTCAGCGAGCTGGCTCGCTTCGGTGAGGGGAACCCCTTGGAAGACATGACGGTGTAGAACATCACGTCGGGGATGACGACCATCACGCGCGCCCGATCACTGCGTGGTCGGCCGGCCGCCCGACGTACCCGTTCCACGCCTCGACCCTCCCGCACGAAGGAGCAGCACCCATGGAGCCCGACGAGTTCACGTCGATCCTCGACGCGGTCCGCGCGTTCGTCCGCAAGGAGGTCGTCACGGCCGAGGACGAGATCGAGGAGACCGACCAGATCCCCGACCGGCTCCGGCAGCAGGCCGCGGCCATGGGGCTGTTCGGCTACGCCATCCCCGAGGAGTACGGCGGTCTCGGCTTCACCATGTCCGAGGAGGTCCGGCTGGCGATGGAGCTCGGCTGGACCACGCCGTCGTTCCGTTCGATGTTCGGCACCAACAACGGCATCGCCGGCCAGGTGCTGGTCAACTGCGGGACCGACCGGCAGAAGCAGCAGTACCTGCCGGGGCTGGCGAGCGGCGACCTCGTGGCCTCGTTCGCGCTCACCGAGCCGGAGGCCGGCTCCGACCCGAGCGGCCTGCGCACGCGCGCGGTCCGCGAGGGAGCCGAGTACGTCATCAACGGGCAGAAGCGCTTCATCACCAACGCGATCTGGGCCGACCTGCTCATGGTGTTCGCCCGCACCGGCGACCTCGGCGAGGGTGCGCGGAACATATCCGTGTTCGTGGTGCCGACCGACGCCCCCGGCCTCACCATCGGTCCGAAGGACCACAAGATGGGCCAGCGCGGTGCCGTGACCTCGGAGATCTTCTTCGACGGTGTCCGGGTGCCCGCCGAGAACCTGGTCGGGGAGGTCGAGGGCGAGGGCTTCTCCGCGGCGATGCGATCGCTGGCCAAGGGCCGGCTGCACATCGCGGCACTGACCGTCGGCCTCGCGGACCGGTTGATCGAGGAGAGCCTGCGCCATGCCACGACCAACGGCCAGGGCGGCCAGAAGCTGGCGGAGTTCCAGCTGATCCAGGCCATGCTCGCGGAGAGCCGGACCGAGGCGTACGCCGGTCGCGCGATGGTCCTGGAGGCCGCCCGCAGCTGGGACGACGGCAGCGACCGGCGGACGGCACCCTCGATGTGCAAGCTGTTCTGCTCCGAGGCGGTCGACCGGATCGCCGACCGCGCGGTCCAGATCCACGGCGGCCTCGGCTACATGCGCGAGGTGCCGGTCGAGCGGTTCTATCGCGACGCGCGGCTGTTCCGGCTCTACGAGGGCACCAGCGAGATCCAGAAACTGATCATCGCCAAGCAGATGGTGAAGGAGTTCCAGGGGTGAGCGAGGATCCGCGCGCTGGGGCGGTCCGGGTCGAGGACCGTGGCCACGTCCGGATCCTCACTCTCGACCGCCCGGATCGCCGCAACGCGCTCGACCTCGCCGACCGGCTGGACCTGCTGACCGCGCTCCGCGCCGCCGACCAGGAGGCGCGTGCCGTCATCCTGACCGGCGCGGGCTCGATGTTCTCCGCGGGCGGCGACATCCGGTCGATGTCGCAGGACCGCGACGTCGCCCAGCAGCGGCTCGAGGTCGTCAATGCCGTCGTACGCCAGCTGGTCACCGGCGAGCGGCCGGTCCTCGCCGCGGTCGAGGGCGGCGCCTACGGGCTCGGTCTCGCGCTGGCTGCCGCCTGCGACCTGGCGGTCGCCGGCCGCTCGGCCACCTTCTCGACGTCCTTCGGGAAGATCGGGCTCGGCCCCGACACCGGGCTCGCCTACACGCTCCCGCGGCGCGTCGGGCAGGGCAGGGCGCGTGAGCTGCTCCTGACCGTACGCACCTTCGACGCGGCCGAGGCCGAGCGGATCGGAGCGGTCGAGGCCGTCGTCGACGACGGCACCGCCCTCGACCACGCGGTCGAGCTGGCCTCGCGGCTGGCCGAGCTCTCGGCGCCGATGGTCACCGGCACCCGCCGCATCCTCACCCAATCCGACCAGAGCCTCGACGGCGTACTCGCCGCCGAGGCCGACCTCCAGGTCAAGCTGCTCACGGGCCGGCAGTTCGCCGAGGGCCGGTCGGCCTTCCTCGAGCGCCGGCGGCCGGACTTCATCAGCGCCTGAGAGCGGTTGTACGTCTGGGCGATCCGCGCAAGGCTTCGGGTATGACGTCCCCGCTGGTCCGGGTCCACTCGCTGACGACGCGCGTCGAGGCGCCGGTGGAGGAGGTGTTCGCGTGGCATCGGCTGCCGGGGGCGATCCACCGGCTGACGCCGCCGTGGATGCCGGGGGAGGTGCGGGTGGAGGCGACCGACCTGGCCGACGGGACGGCGGTGATCTCGCTCGGCCGCGGCGTGGACTGGGTGGCTCGCCACGATCCTGACGCGTACGACCCTCCGCACCTGTTCACCGACCGGCTCGCCTCGCTGCGGCCGCTGTCGTGGACCCACCGGCACGAGTTCGCGGCCGACGGCGACGCAACGCTGGTCACCGACCGGGTCGAGACGAACGTGGTCGGGCGGATGGTGGACCGGATGCTCGGCTACCGCCATGCTCAGCTGGCCGCCGACCTCGCGGCCCACCACAGGACGTACGCAGCGGGCAGGTCCCTCACCATCGC
>JALZDD010000181.1 GCA_030862715.1 Actinomycetota bacterium
GAGACGACCTACGAGCGCGACGGCGACGTCGGCTACCTCACCCTCCGCTCCTACAGCGGCGCGATGCACACCCAGCAGTGCCGCCGGATGACCGATGCCGTCCGCAAGGCGCTCATCGAGGACACCACCGTCCTGGTCGTACGCGGCACCGAGCACGCGTTCTCCAACGGCATCCACCTCGGCGTGATCGAGGCGGCCCAAGACCCGGCGGCCGAGGCCTGGGACAACATCCGGGCCATCGACGAGCTCTGCCTGGTGATCGCCGAGGCCGAGCAGCTGACCATCGCCGCGTTCACCGCCAATGCCGGAGCCGGCGGGGTGATGGCCGGCCTCTGCGCCGACATCACGGTCGCGCGTGCCGGCGTCGTGCTGAACCCCTATTACGACATGGGCATCTTCGGCTCCGAGCTGCACACCTGGGGCCTGCCGAGCCGGGTCGGCGCCGAGAAGGCCGACGAGCTGCTCGGCGCGAAGCTGCCGATCTCAGCGGCCGAGGCCGCCCGGATCGACATGGTCAGCGATCTCGGTCCGCGCGACGCGGCCGAGTTCGACGGCTGGCTGCGCGACCTGGCGCAGGAGTATGCCTCGTCCGAGGCGTACGTCCCGGCCCTGGCAGCCCGCGAGGCACGCCGGGTGTGCGCGATGCCGATGTCCTATTACCAGAGCATCGAACTGGCGGAGATGGCCCGCGACATCTTCGACGACCGCTTCGGGTTCGCCGCGAAGCGGAAGGCGTTCGTCACCAAGGCGGCGCCTACCGAGACGCCGGCGAAGATCCGGTTCTGACCGGTTGACAGACTAGAACGTGTTCCACCAATCTGGTGGTGTGTGACCTGACTCACACGCCACCAGGAGGAGCACGTGACCCAGGCGCCCCCGCCGCCCGAGATGACCTTCCAGCGATCGGGCCGCGACCCTGCGACGATCGGCGCGAGACTGGAGCAGT
Organism: Actinomycetota bacterium; assembly: GCA_030862715.1. The sequence goes on from JALZDD010000181.1 coordinate 947, forward strand.
GGCTGACCACGGCGCTTCGGCCCGGTGCCGATCCCGAGGTCGACATCCTCGGGGGCATCGACGCCAACGGGCTCTCCAGCGAGACCGTCCTGCTCGATGTCACCTCGACCGTTGCCGGAGACAGGCAGACGAAGGCGTACGTCCTGCGGGTGGCGCCCCGCCCGCAGGACATCCCGGTCTTCGCGACCTATGACCTGCAGGCGCAGTACGACGCGATGCGCCTGGCCGGGTCACTGTCTCCCGTGCCGGTGCCAGAGGTCGGCCTCGCCGAGATGAGCGGCTCGGTCCTGGGCACCCCGTTCTTCCTGATGGAGCGGGTCGAGGGGGTCGTCCCGCCGGATGTGATGCCCTACAACTTCGGCGACAGCTGGCTCTTCGACGCCTCGCCCTCGGACCGGGCGGCGCTTCAGAGGCGTTCGGTCGAGGTGCTCGCCGGGCTCCACTCGATCCCCGACGCCGCCTCACGGTTCGCCTTCCTCGATCCGGCCGCGGCCGGTCACTCCGGCGAGACGCTGGTCGCCCGCAACCTTGCGAAGACCCGGGCCTGGTACGCCTTCGCCTCCACCGCTGAGGAGTGGGGCGGTCGCTCGCCGCTGGTCGAGCGAGGTCTGGGCTGGCTCGAGGCACACCTTCCCGAGGCCGGCCTCTCCGAAGATGGCGGCGAGCCGGTCCTGTGCTGGGGCGACGCGCGGATCGGCAACATCATCTACCGCGACTTCATGCCCGTCGCCGTTCTCGACTGGGAGATGGTCAGCCTCGGGCCCCGCGAGATGGACGTGACCTGGATGATCTTCGCCCACCGCATCTTCGAGGACCTGGCCGCGATGCTGGAGCTGCCCGGGATGCCTGACTTCCTCGCTGCCGACGAGGTCCGGGAGGCCTATGCCGTGGCGAGCGGTGTCGAGCTCGGCGACCTGACCTGGCACGAGGTCCACGCGGCGGTGATGTGGGGGATCATCTATCTGCGGATCGCGGCGCGGCAGATCCACTTCGGTGAGATCGAGGCGCCCGAGGATCCGGAGTCGGTGCTCTATCACCGGGCGATGTTCGCGGCGATGCTGGACGAGGTCGGCGCGTGAGCGGGACTCATGGGGCGCATGGGGAGTATGTCGGTGTCGGCCCGCTCGACGAGTACCCGATCCACCAGCTCCCGCGTCCGGTGGCCTGGGCGGGGAGCAGCGACCGCAACTTCTACGACCGCTGCTACCTCAACGCCCATGACCGCACCGGCGACATCTTCCTCATCTCCGGGATGGGGTTCTATCCCAACCTCGGCACCAAGGACGCGTACGTCCTGCTCCGCCGCGGCGACGAGCAGACCGCCGTGCACTTGGGCGACGGCGCCGACCCGCGGGGCGGCGACCGGATGGAGCAGCGGGTCGGGGCGTACCGGATCGAGGTCGCCGAGCCGCTGCGGAAGCTCCGGCTGGTGATGGAGGAGACCCATGGGATCGCCCTCGACCTGCGCTGGGAGGGGTCGTTCGAGGTGGTCCAGGAGCAGCCGCACGTGATGCGTCAGGGTGCGGCGACGGTGCTCGATGCGCAGCGGTTTGCGCAGGTCGGGACCTGGGAGGGGGTGATCGAGGCCGACGGCGAGACGATCGTCGTCGGCCCCGACCGCTGGGTCGGCACCCGGGACCGGTCCTGGGGCATCCGCCCCTCCGGCGAGGCGCTGCCGCCGGGCAAGCCGGCAGACCCGGGGTTCGAGGGGATGTGGTGGCTCTATGTGCCGCTGCGGTTCGAGGAGTTCGCCGTCGTGCTGATCATCCAGGAGACCCCGGACGGTCATCGCACCCTCAATGACTGCACCCGGACGTTCGCCGATGGCCGGGTCGAGCAGCTCGGCTGGCCGCACGTCCGGATCCATTACCAGGATGGGACGCGGCTTCCGGCGGGCGCGACGATCACGTGCACTACTCCGGCGGGGAAGCCGCTGGTGCTCGAGGTCTCCTCGTTGCTGGGGGTGCCGATCCATGTGGGTGGCGGCTACGGCGGTGACTCCGACTGGTCTCACGGGATCTGGAAGGGTGCTGGGTTCACCGAGCGGTTGACCTATGACATGAAGGCGCCCGACGTCGTCGGCCGGGTGCCGTTCGGGGTGATCGACCACGTCGGGCGCGCTGTTGCGCACGGTCCGGGTGCTGATGGTGTCGAGGGCTGGGGGCTCTTCGAGCACGGGGTTCTCGGTCGCCACGACCCTTCCGGGTTCACCGACTGGTTCGACCGCGTCTGACCCGCCGAGACGTCAGCCCCGTGGGGGGGGGGGGGGGGGGGGGGGGG
>JALZDD010000206.1 GCA_030862715.1 Actinomycetota bacterium
GGAGGTTGGTCAGGGTGTTGTCGACCATGACCGCGCCGTAGACGTCGGTGATGTCGTAGCCGCCGAGCAGGAAGCTCAGCGCGATCAGCAGGCCGCCGGCGGCGACGAACGGGATCATGTAGGAGACCCCGGTCATCAGGATCCGGCGGGTCCGTCCACCCCAGCTCTCCGAGGTGGTGCTGGTGGACTCCGACGAGTCGCCCCTGCCGGACTCCACGCGGGCGGAACTCGGGTCCGCTGCGGCCGCGAGCGCCTCGGCGATCATCGCGTCGGCGTCGTCGATCGGACGCTTCACTCCCGAGGAGACCAGCGGCTTGCCGGCGAAGCGGCCCCGGTCGCGGACCCCTACGTCGACGGCGAAGATGGCGGCATCGGCCCGGGCGATCGTCTCGGCGGGCAACGGCGTCGCCCCGGCCGAGCCCTGCGTCTCGACCGCGATCTCCACGCCGGCTCGCGCGGCCGCTGCCTCGAGGGCCTCGGCCGCCATGTAGGTGTGTGCGATGCCGGTCGGGCAGGCGGTCACCGCGACCAGCGAGCGCTTCTCCGTCGGAGCCGAGGCCGGGGCGGGCTCGGGAGTCGTGCTCTTGGCGGGGGCCGGTACGTCGCCGACCGCTTCGAGAATGGTCTGAGCAGCCTGCTCGGCCGAGTCGGTCTCGCGCAGGGTCTGCCCGAACTCGGGCCGGGCAAGCGCACGGGCCAGCTTGGTCAGGATGGTCAGGTGGGTCGCGTCGCCGCCCGCGGGTGCACCGATCAGGAAGGCGAGGTCGGCGGGGCCGTCCTTGCCACCGAAGTCGACCGGGGGCGAGAGCCGGGCGAAGGCCACCACGGGCTCATCGACCCCGGACGTACGGCAGTGGGGGATCGCCAGACCGCCGGGGAGGCCGGTGGCGGAGACTTCCTCGCGGGCCAGCGCGTCGGCGACGAGCGCGTCGAGGTCGGTGGCCCGGCCGGAGTCGGCCACGCGCTGGGCCAGGGCACGGATGACGTCGTGCTTGTCGGGGCCGAGATCGGCGTCGAGGGCCACGAGCTCGGGGGCGATGAGTGCGGACATCAGAGTCCTCCGGTGATGGGGTCGAGGTCGCGTACGGACACGAGGTCAGCACGAACCTGGGGTGGGGTGGGGAGGGTGGTGCCGGGGAGGCCGGCGGCTGCACTGCCGTACGCGACGGCGAGCCCGAGACGTTCAGGGGCGGAGAGTCCGCGCAGGTCGGCGAGGAGATAGCCGAACAGCGAGCTGTCCCCGGCGCCGACCGTGCTGACGACCTCGGTGGGCGGCGGGGTGGCGTGCCACGTACCTTCCGCGGAGACGAGGACGGCGCCGCTTCCGCCGAGGGTCGCGAGCACGGCGGTGACGCCGCGATCGACCAGGGTCCGGGCCGCCACCGCTGCGGCAGCCGGATCGTCGAGGGAGTCGGATCCGGTGATGGAGGCGAGCTCCTCGGCGTTGGGCTTCAGCAGGTCGGGTGCGCCGGCCGGGAGCCCGGCGGCGAGCGCCTCGAGAGGGGCCTCGCTGGTGTCGACGGCGATGCGGGTGCCGGTGGACCGGAGTGCGCTCACGACCTCGGCGTACCAACCGGACGGTGCCTCGGGCGGCAGCGACCCGGCGAGGACGACCCAGCGGGCCTGCTCGGCCTCTTTCACGAGCCGGTCCGCCAGGGCGTCGAGCAGTGCCGGGGTCGCGGTGGCGCCTGGGCCGTTGAGCTTGGTGGTGGTGCCGTCGGGCTCGGTCACGGTGGTGTTGATCCGCGGCCGGCCGGCGGGTCCGACGGTGACCACGTCGAGCCCGGAGGCCCGCAGCTCGGTGACCATCGGGTCCAGGTCGGGGCAGGGGAGCACGGCGCGGGTGGGAACGCCCGCGGCGTACGCGGCTCCGGAGATGTTCACGCCCTTGCCGCCGGGCTGTGAGGTGGTGGTGTGGGCGCGCAGCACCTCGCCGCGGCGCAGCGCGCTGGTGAGCATCACGGTGTGGTCGATGCTCGGGTTGGCGGTCAGGGTGACGATCATGCGATCAGCACCTCGAGGCCGCTCTCACGGAGCTCGTCGGCGACGTCGTCGTCGATGTCGCTGTCGGTGACGAGCACGTCGACGTTGCCCAGCGCGGCGAAACGGAGCGTGGTCTCGACGCCGATCTTGCTGGAGTCGGTGAGGCACACGACCCGGCGGGCGGCGTTGACCAGCGCACGCTTCGTCGCTGCCTCCTCGTGGTCGGGCGTGGAGAGGCCGTGGGCCAGCGTCAGCCCGTTGGTCGCCACGAAGGTGACGTCGACCCGCAGGCGGCTCAGCGCGTCCACGGTTTCGGCTCCGACCGCGGCCTGGGTGGCCGGCCGGACGCGACCGGGCAGCAGGTGGAGCTCGATCTGCGCGCTGCCGGCCAGCATGGCCGCGACGGGGACGGCGTGGGTCACCACGGTGAGCTGGTGGTCGCGCGGTAGGGCGTGGGCGAACCTGCTGGTCGTCGTGCCGGCGTCGATGGCGATGGTGCCGCCCGCGGTGGGGAGGAGCGCGAGCGCGGCCCGGGCGATGCGGTCCTTCTGCGCGGTGAAGGTCTGCTCCCGCTCGCCGAGCGCCGACTCGAGCACGGCCATCGTCTCCACGGGCACCGCGCCACCGTGGACGCGGCGGACCAGGCCTCGTCGCTCCAGCGTCGAGAGGTCTCGGCGCACGGTCTCGGTGGTGACCTCGAAGCGCTCGGCGATGTCGGCCACGGATATCCGCCCGCGCTCGGCGACGAGACGGGCCGTCGCGATCTGTCGCTCCTCGGCGTACATCGCGGCCTCCTTCATGATCGGTGTGGTTTCGGGTGGGTTTCGGGGTTGTGAATGCCCACATATGTTGTTTTATGCCCGAATGTGTTGACTCGTCAAGGGGTTAGGGCAGATATTTGTGGTCATGGTCACGTCTCACTCATCTGTCCTCTCCGGCACCCCGGTGGTCCCGGGGATCGTGCTGGCGCCCGTCCACGTGGTGCGGACCGAGGTCGATCCCGCCGCGCTGGAGGCATTCGAGCGGCGCGGCTTCGACCAGCCCGAGGACGCCCTCGCTGCGTACGAAGTGGCTGCCACGGCCGTTGCCGACGGTTACGCCCGCCGGGCCGAGAAGGCCTCCGGCGCGGCCGCCTCCGTGCTGAGCGCGAGCGCCGGCCTGGCCCGGGACAAGGGGCTGCGGGTCGCCGTTGAGAAGCACCTGCGCGCGGGGGAGGGACTGGTCGCCTCCGTCACGGCGGCGGTGGAGCAGTTCGCCACGCTTTTCAGCGGGATGGGTGGCCTGATGGCCGAGCGGGTCACCGACCTGCGCGACATCGAGCGCCGAGTCCTCGCCCACCTCGCCGGCGAGCCAGAGCCGGGCGTGGACGTGCCCGAGGGACGGTGCGTGCTGGTCGCCGCCGACCTGGCGCCCTCCGACACCGCCGCCCTCGACCCCGCCCGCGTGGTCGCGCTGGTCACCGAGCGGGGCGGCCCCACCAGCCACACCGCGATCATCGCCCGCCAGCTCGGCATCCCCTGCCTGGTCGGCGTGGCCGGCGCGACCGGCATCGTCTCGGGCACCCCTGTGCTCATCGACGGCCAGGCCGGGATCGTCGACCTGGAGCCGGGCCCGGACGCCGCTGCCCGTGCCGAGGCCGACCTCGCCCGGCGCCAGGCGGTCGCCGCCTGGACCGGACCCGGCCGCACCGCCGACGGCCACCCCGTGGCCCTGCTCGCCAACGTCGCCGACGGCTCCTCGGCGCGCGACGCTGCGGCCGGCCAGGTCGAGGGCGTAGGCCTCTTCCGCACCGAGCTCTGCTTCCTCGACCGCCGCGAGGAGCCCACCGTCGACGAGCAGGCCGACGTCTACGCCGAGGTGCTCGCGCCGTTCGCCGGCCGCGGCCACGTCGTCGTACGCACCCTGGACGCGGGCTCGGACAAGCCGATCGCCTTCGCGACCCACGAGGGCGAGGAGAACCCGGCCCTGGGCGTACGCGGCCTGCGGCTCGCCACCGACAACCCCGGCTTGCTGGAGCGTCAGCTCGACGCCATCGCGATCGCCGCCGAGCGCACCGGAGCCGACACCTGGGTGATGGCTCCGATGGTCGCCACCGTGCAGGAGGCCGCCGACTTCGCCGCCCTGGTCCGCGCTCGTGGCCTCAAGCCTGGCGTCATGGTCGAGGTGCCGGCAGCTGCCCTGATGGCCCACCGGATGCTGGAGGTGGTCGACTTCCTCTCCATCGGCACCAACGACCTGACCCAGTACGCAATGGCCGCCGACCGGCTCGCCACCGATCTCGCCCACCTCACCGACCCCTGGCAGTCCGCGGTGCTGCAGCTCATCGCGATCACCGCCGAGGCGGGGCGTACGGCCGGCAAGCCTGTCGGGATCTGCGGCGAGGCCGCCGCCGACCCGCTGCTCGCGCCCGTGCTCGTCGGGCTGGGCGTCACCTCGCTGTCGATGGCACCCGCGGCCGTGGCCGCCGTCGGCGCCCGGCTCGAATCCGTGACCGCCCGACTGTGCGACGAAGCCGCCGAGGCTGCGCTCGGCGCGCTGTCACCCGCCCAGGGCCGCGAGGCGGTTGCGACACTTCTGGGCTGACTCGGCGGCTGTACGCGGCACACTGGGCTCATGCCCGCGCACTACGTCTTCGCCGAGACCTGGGAGCTGCCGATGTCGACCGAGGCGGTGCGAGACGTGCTGGTCGACCTGGAGCGCTATCCCGAGTGGTGGCCGCAGGTGCGGGCGGTGGCGAAGCTGGGGGAGGACGATGCCCTGCTGGTGTGCCGCTCGGTGCTGCCGTACGACCTGGAGATCGTGCTGCATGCGGTCAGCCGCGACCTGCCGACGCTGGAGGTCGGGCTCGGCGGAGATCTGGACGGTTTCGCGCGGTGGACGCTGACGGCGGCGCCGGGTGGGAGCCGGATGGTGTTCGAGCAGGAGGTCGTCGTTGACGGCGTGCTCGGTCTGGCGTCGATGCTGCTGAGGCCGGTGCTGACCTGGAACCACCGGCAGATGATGCTCGGCTGCCGCGCTGGGCTGGTCGCCGCGGTCTAGAGGGCGGAGCCCTTCTGGTACGCGGCCCAGGACAGGTTCCAGTCGCCGAAGCCGTTGTCCCACTCCATCTTCCGGTCGGTGCCGGTGGTCTCGACGATGTCGCCGATGCGGGCCAGGCCGTAGAGCCAGGCGGCGTTGGCGGTGGAGAGGCCGGTGCAGCCGTGGGAGACGTTGGCATAGCCCTGGGACCCGGTCGACCACGGTGCAGCGTGGATGAACTCGCCGGAGTTGCTGATCCGCATGGCGTACTCGACGTCGTCGAGGGAGTAGTAGTCGCTCGAGCTCTGGTCGGAGATACCGATCGTCTCCGAGCGCATCTCCTTGACGCGGTGCTTCTCGGAGATGACCTTGATCCCCGAGCGCGTGGTGAAGCCGGGCTTGCCGGTGGTGATCGGGATCGTACGCAGCAGCTTGCCGTTGCTGAAGACCTTCATCTGATGCGTACGCGCGTTGACCTTGAAGACGTGCGCGTCACCGACCTCGTAGGTGGCGGTGCGGCTGTGCTGGCCGTAGACGTCCCCGCCGGCGGAGGCGCCGTTGATGTCGAGATCGACCTTGATCGTGGTGCCGGGCTTCCAGTACTTCTGCGGACGGTAGCGGGCCTCGGTGTCGGAGACCCAGTACCAGGAGCCGGTCTGGGCAGGGGTGGAGGTGACGTGCATGCGCTTCTCGAAGGAGGCGTGGTCCTTGACGGGCACGTCGAAGTAGACCGCGACCGGCATTCCGACGCCGACCTCGGACTTGTCGACGGGGACGATCGTGGCGAAGGTCTGCTGGGCGAGGGAGAGCGAGCGGGTGGTGAAGCTGCTGGTGACCTTGCCGGTCTCACCGGTGGCGGTGACCGTGTAGCGCAGCGCCGGGTCGAGCAGGTCGTTGGCGGTCCACGTCTTCTTGTCCTCGGAGAGCGAGCCGGGCACGGTGCGGCCGTCGGGCTTGGCGACCTTCACGCTGGTGAACTCGCCCGAGGTCGCGGTCACCGTCACGGTGCTGTCGACCGACACGTCCTTGGCGCCGTCGGCGGGGGAGATCTTGGCGGTGAGGGCCTTCGCGGACGGCGAGGCGCTGGCCGACTCGCCCTTCGCGCCGGACCCGGGGGTCTCGGGGCTCTCGGCGCAGCTGGAGAGGGCGATCAGGGCCACCGCGGCCACAACGACAGGAAAAGGACGAACCCGCATGGGATAACTATGCGGTAGGCGGCAACCGAATTCTCGCCCTGTCCGGGCGTGTGGTGAAGGTGTCGCGCTTCGGGGTGCGCGCGGAGTGTGGGCGTTGTGGTGTTGTCGGTGCTGCCGCGTACGGTATCTGCCGATGAGTGACACTCGCGTCGAGGCGGCGTACGCCGGGGCTCTGGCCGCCTTCAAGAACCCGATGCTCGACCTCCTGCACGGCCGGTTCGCGCCGTTCGTGGTGGCGGTGCTC
>JALZDD010000223.1 GCA_030862715.1 Actinomycetota bacterium
CGGCCTGGCTGATCTTGCGGAACAGCTCGCGCGCGTCGACGCGCTCGATGACCTCGCCGGTCTTGCGGCCGCGCAGGCCGAAGTCGGTGCCGTCCTCCACCGCGCGCATGAACTCGTCGGAGACCCGCACGGAGTTGTTGGCGTTCTGGTACTGCACCGAGGTGATGTCGGCGCCGCCCAGGTCCATGTCGAAGCCGGCGTCGCGGAGCGCGCGGATCTTGTCCTCCTCGCGCGCCTTGGTCGCGACGAACTCGTCGATGTCGGGGTGGTCGACGTCGAGCACGACCATCTTCGCCGCGCGGCGGGTGGCGCCACCGGACTTGAAGGTGCCCGCGGACGCGTCGGCGCCGCGCATGAAGGAGACCGGGCCGGAGGCGGTGCCGCCGGAGGACTTCAGCAGCTCCTTGGAGGAGCGGATGCGGGAGAGGTTGAGACCGGCACCGGAGCCGCCCTTGAAGATCAGGCCCTCCTCCTTGTACCAGTTCAGGATCGAGTCCATGGAGTCGTCGACCGAGAGGATGAAACAGGCCGAGACCTGCTGGGGGGACTCGGTGCCGACGTTGAACCAGACCGGCGAGTTGAACGCGAAGTGCTGGTTGACCAGCAGCCAGGTGAGCTCGCGACCGAAGAGATCGGCGTCGGCGTCGGAGGCGAAGTAGCCGTTCTCCTTGCCGGAGGCGACGTAGGTGTTCACGACCCGGTCGATCAGCTGCTTCAGGCTCTGCTCACGCTTCTCGGTGCCGAGCGCGCCGCGGAAGTACTTGGTCGTCACGATCGTCGAGGCGTTGATCGACCAGAAGTCGGGGAACTCCACGCCGGTCTGTTCGAAGACGGTCTCGCCGGTCTTCCAGTTCTTCTGGACGACGTCGCGCCGCTCCCAGGTGATCTCGTCGTAAGGGTGGACGCCTTCGGTGCTGAAGATCCGCTCGATCTTCAGCCCGGCGCCCGTCTTCGACGATGCCTGTGCCTCTGCTGCCGTGTCTGTCATTTCGTTCCCCCTGTTGTCATCGATCGCTGTGCCGTACTGCTGGTCGGTGCTGATGGTGGAGTCCTTGCTCTGTTCTATCTGTTTCCGCTGGCTGTGCCGTTGATTGGCCCGAGCAGGTCGCTTCCCCACGGCCTGCCCGGGCCGGTCTCTGCCATCCCTATTTCATGGCCGTGGGACCTAGTCGGAGCCCACCGGGGCCTCGACCGGATGTTCTGCCTCGAAGTCCTGGACTTCCCGTTCCGTACGCAGCATCTGGATCTCACGCTCGAAGTCCTCCACCGAGCCGAAGGCCCGGTAGACGCTTGCGAAGCGCAGGTAGGCCACCTCGTCGAGCTCGCGCAGCGGCGCGAGGATCGCCAGCCCCACCTCGTTGCTGGGAACCTCTGCCAGCCCCTGGCTGCGCAGCGCCTGCTCGACCTCCTGGCCGAGGCAGGCGAGCTGGTCCTCGGTGACCGGCCGGCCCTTGCATGCCTTGCGTACGCCGTGCACCGCCTTGTCGCGGCTGAACGGCTCCGCTGCGCCGGAGCGCTTGGCCACCATCAGCTGCATCTGCTCGACGGTCGTGAACCTCTTCCCACATTCCTGGCAGACCCGGCGGCGCCGGATCTGGCCACCGTCCTCGGCCACGCGGGAGTCGAGCACCTTGGTGTCGCTGTGTCGGCAGAACGGACAGTGCACGGTCGAGCCCCTCTCGTGAGACCTGTGGATCCAGGCCGTCTCATTGGCGGCCCGAGCCTGTGGAACCTGTGGATATGAGCGTGAGCCCCTGTGGAACAACACCCTCATCGCTGTGAGCCATCCGTCCGTTCATGTGAACTAGATGTGGATAACTACAGCGGTGTAACTACTAGATGTAGTGGTAACCGTACGCCCGCCCTCACGACGATGCAAGCGAGGGTCGCGTTTACCCGCGTGTCCGGCGTGTCGCCGGTCAAACACCGAAAGATTCCGGTTCGACGGCGCCGAACTGGCCTCGATGCGTAAGAATGACCCCCGTGACAAACATCTCCGGAGGAAATCGCGTCGGGTCGCGGAGAGGCACGCGCCCCAGAAGCGGTCCCCGGCCACCTTTCATCTTGCCTGCGATCGCGACACTGGCCTTCCTCGTCATCTGGGGAGTGCTCGTGTGGGTCGCCGTCGGTTTCGGGGCCGACGCACGGGGAGGCGATTCCGGCGCCTGGGCGAAGCTCGCCATCGCGGCGGTCGTTGCAGTCGCCTGCCTCTTCCTGACCTTCACCTTCGCCGGGAAGGCCTGGCGGGCCTTCTCCGGCTCCCCCACCCCGCCAACCGACGACTACGCCGGAAGCCACTCCAACGCCTACGTCGAGGAGCAGGACTACACCAACCCGGCCTACTCCGACCAGGCCTACCCTGAGCAGGCCTACCCTGAGCAGGACTACTACGGCACCGGCTCCTACGGCTACGACGACAACGGCTACGGCCGGCACAGCTCCGACACCGGAAGCCAGCCGCCCTACGGCGACACGGGGAACCGCTCGGCCTACACCGACACCGGCTCCCAGTCTCCCTACGGCTACCCCGGCAGCGACCAGAGCTACGGCAACACCGGCAGCCGAGCCGCGTACGGCGCGTCGGCCTACCAGCCGCCGACCAGCGCACCGCCCACCCCGGCGCCCTACTACTCCAGCCCGCCGACACCGACGTCGACGCCGCAGAGCACTCCGGGGTACGGCTCGCAGGGATACAACACGGACAGCTACCCCACCCAGCAGACCGGCTCCCCGCAGTATCCGTCCGGCGCCTACCAGGCCCCGACCAGCTACGGCCAGACCGGCTCGCGGGCTCGGCTGACCCAGGATCCCGCCGCAACCCAGGCGATGCCCAGCCAGCGCCAGCCCCAGGATCCGCCTGTCCAGCCGGTCCAGCCGGACGACGAATGGCCGCCGCGGCACAGCACACGCAACAAGCAGTGGCCGCCGGCCGAGCCGGACAGCCCCTACCGCGGGCGCCACTGACCTGAAGTTGCGAGAGTGCTGCAGACGCTTCCCATCGTCTGCAGCACTCTCACTTTTCCCCGGTAGCCGGCTGCCAGGGTCCCGCTGCGCGGGCTGAAGGAGCAGCCGGACATCTATAGCGCGCCTTACGGCGCGGTCGGAACGATCAGCGTCTGCCCGGACACGAGCATCGAGGACTCGAGACTGTTGAGCTCCTTGATCCTCTGCTCCATCTCCCGAATCGAGGAGTCGGTGCCGGCGACGGCCTTCGAGGAGATGTCCCAGAGCGTGTCGCCATCGCCGACGACCATCGTGTGGGCGGAGGAGGCGGGACTTTTGTCCGCACCGTTCTCCACCGCGAACGCCACCTTCGCTCCGATCAGCGCGATGCCGAAGAGCACGACGAGCGCGAACGCGAACACGACGACTCGTCCGCGACGAGTGAGCCGCACGGTCGAGCGACGCACCTCCGGCACCGGACGGGGCGGCTCGGCTACGGGCAGCACATAGACTGTTGCACTCATCTCACGGCCTCCTGATCACAAGTCTCTCGATCACGTGTTCGATCGAGCACATGTTCGAAGGTAGATCACGTGTTCGAACAACGCAAGTAGCGACCCCAAGAATTTTTCGAACGCCGACACGCGCCGCATTCGAGGTCGAACAAATGTTTGATGTCGTGGTGCCAGAGGGACTAATGTGATGACATGACCACGCAGAAGACAGGCACCGGATCAGGCGGTTCGAAGAAGAGCCGCGTCCGCGAGCTGCCCGACGGGCCGCCGGACGCGACCGGGCTCACGCCGCGTCAGCAGCGCATCCTCGCTCACCTGCGCGACAGCATCGAGCAGCGCGGCTACCCGCCCAGCATGCGCGAGATCGGCGCAGCGGTCGGGCTGACCAGCACCAGCAGCGTCGCCCACCAGCTCCGCGCGCTGGAGCAGCGTGGCCTGATCCGCAAGGACCCGAAGCGACCGCGCGCCCTCGAGGTCTTCCTCCCGGAGGTGATGGCCCACCGCAAGGCCATGTCCGGCGAGGAGCCCGAGTCGACGATCACCGCCGAGGCCGACATCAACCCCAACCCCGACGCCGCCATGGTCCCCCTGGTCGGGCGGATCGCGGCCGGTGGTCCGATCCTGGCCGAGGAGACCTCGAGCCAGCAGAGCATCGAGGACGTCTTCCCGCTGCCCAAGCAGCTGGTCGGCAACGGCGACCTCTTCCTGCTCTCGGTCTCCGGTGACTCAATGGTCGACGTGGCCATCTGCGACGGCGACTTCGTGGTCGTGCGCCAGCAGCCGACCGCTGAGAACGGCGAGATCGTGGCCGCGCTGATCGACGGCGAGGCCACCGTCAAGACGCTCTCCCGCAAGGACGGCAAGGTCTGGCTGCTGCCGCACAACGCGGCGTACGAGCCGATCGACGGCACCCACGCGACGATCCTCGGCAAGGTGACGGCGGTCCTCCGCAGCCTCTGAGTCCCCCGGAACCAGTCCGGGAACACTGCGTGAAATCCAGCCGCCGGCCATGACAGGGCCGGCGGCTGCGTCGTTCCATGCAGCGTGACCCAGACGCAGATCGACCGCCGCACCCTCATCGCCGCCGGGCTGGCGACCGCCGCAGGAGCCGGAGCCATCGCTCTCCCCGATCCCGCCGAGGCCGCAGGCGGCACGCTCAACCACTTCCAGCACGGCGTCGCCTCCGGCGACCCGCTCCCGGACCGGGTGGTCATCTGGACCCGGGTCACGCCGACGGCGGACGCGACTCCCGGGTCCGGGCAGGGCGAGGAGGTCCTGGTCCGCTGGGAGGTCTCGCCCACCGCGGACTTCGGCCGCGTCACCGCGAAGGGGTCCCAGCAGACCGGTCCCGACCGCGACCACACCGTGAAGCTCGACGTCACCGGCCTGGCGTCAGAGAGCTGGTACTTCTACCGCTTCACCTACAACGGCCAGACCAGCCGCGTCGGCCGCACCCGCACCGCTCCGGCCGCCGACGCGGCCCCGGAGAACGTACGTTTCGGGGTGGTCTCCTGCTCCAACCTGCAGGCCGGCTGGTTCGCATCCTACCGCCACCTGGCCGCCCGAGACGACCTGCACGCGATCCTCCACCTGGGCGACTACCTCTACGAGTACGCCCCCGGCGAGTACGGCTACGGCATGGCCAACGAGGACGTCCGACCGCACGAGCCGGCCCACGAGATGCACACGCTGGCCGACTACCGGATCCGGCACGCGCAGTACAAGCGCGATGTCGACCTCTCCGCCGCCCACGCCCGGCTGCCCTGGATCGTCACCTGGGACGACCACGAGTCGGCCAACGACGCCTGGCTGCTGGGCGCCGAGAACAACGAGCCCGGCGAGTACGACTGGATCGACCGCAAGACCAACGCCAACCAGGCCTACGACGAGTGGATGCCGCTGCGCGTCGATGGCACTGCCACGGTGGAGACCGACGGCCACCTCCACGACCGCATCTACCGGCGGCTGCGTTTCGGCAGCCTCCTCGAGCTGAGCATGCTCGACCTGCGCTCCTACCGCTCTCAGCAGGTCGCCCGCACCGACCTCGCCGGCGTCGACGACCCCGACCGCGCGATCACCGGCGACGAGCAGCTGGCCTGGCTCAAGGACGGCCTGCTGACCGACGCCCAGTGGAAGATCGTCGGCAACCCGGTGATGATCGCGCCGGTCACCTTCGGCGCGCTCCCCAAGAGCCTCATCAGCCCGGTCAATGACGTCACCGGCCTGCTGCCCGACAACGGCATCGCCTACAACGTGGACCAGTGGGACGGCTACACCGCCGACCGCACCGAGCTCTTCGAGCACATCCGCAACAACGCGATCACCGACACCGTCTTCGTCACCGGCGACATCCACTC
>JALZDD010000262.1 GCA_030862715.1 Actinomycetota bacterium
GGCACGGCCTTGCGCCGAGCCCGCCCGATCGCTGTGTCGCTCAGTTGCGCTGCAGGGTCAGCACACCCGGCCGGTAGGGCAGGATGCCGTAGTCCATGCCGTCAGAGCTGGGATCGCGCCCCTGGTAGAGGAACTGCAGGTTGCAGGGGTCGACGGTCTTCGTCTGGTCGGGGTTGGTGCGAACCAGATCGCCGTGGCTGATGTCGTTGGTCCAGGTGGCGCCACTGTTGGCCTTGCCGGCGAAGGGGTTGCTCTCGGTGGCGGCCTGCGGCGTCCACGTGCCGTCGAGGCTGGTGGCGGTGAACGACCGGAAGTAGCGACCGTTGTTGCCCATCGCCTCGACGATCATGAGGTACTGGTTCTGGCCCTGGACCTTGTAGACCTCAACCGCCTCGAACAGGTTCTCCTTCGTGTCGGTCATGATCTTGGCGTAGTTCGAGCCGAAGCTGCCCGGGAAGTTCCCGATGGGCATGCTGGCCCGGTAGATGCTGCCGTTGTCGTCGGCGAAGAACAGGTACATGTTCCTGTCGTCAGCGATGAGGGTCTGGTCGATGGGACCGCCCTCGGCGGGCGTTCCGTCGGGCTTGGGAGGAAGGGTTCCGGTGAAGAGCTCCTGGTGCGGACCCCAGCTGTTGGGATCGCTGGGGTTGTTCGAGGTGCGGTAGGAGAAGGTGTACGGCCAGCCCCACTGGTAGGCGAGCACCCAGGTGTTCCTCGGGGCGAAGTAGAACAGCGTCGGCGCGATGGCGGAGAAGCTCGTCATCTGGGTCTGGCCGGCCGAGGCCATGTCGGATCAGTTCGTGAAGGGGCTGAAGACCATCGAGCCCCACTTGCCTTGAGGGCCTGCTACCGCGTCGTGCGTCGACCCGTAGACGATGTGCTGGCCGTTGTGGACGACGTTGGTGAAGTCCTTGAGCGCGACCGACCCGTTCCGTGGTTGTGCAAGCGGGCCCGTCGAGTTCCAGCGGTACGTCGACGGAAGAGTGCACGCGGCGCTCCCGCCGATCCGGACGAGCTGCCACTGCTGGTTGCTGCCGCCCCAGTCGCTGAACTGCACGACGTTTGCGCCGTCGTTGGTCGCCGCGTTCTGGACCTCGACCGCTTTGTTGCTGTTGCGGTTGATCAGGCGTACGTAGCCGTTGTCGGAGTCGGCCAGCCGGAACTGTTGGTTGGCGCCGCCGGCGTCGGTCCACTGGTGGATTGCGGCATGGTCGGCTGTCGACCAGCTGGACACGTCGAGCACCTTGCCGGAGTGCCGCGCCTTGATCCGGTAGTAGCCGCTGCCGGCGTCGATGAACTGGAACTGCTGGTTGTTGGCGTTGGTGCGGGTCCACTGATGGAGCCGGGCTCCGTCGGCGGTGGACACGCCGCTGACGTCCAAGGCCTTGCCGCTGTTGCGGTTCACCAGCTCGTACCAGGCGGTGGTGTCCACCGTGGCGGCCGACGCCGGCGTCGTGGCCACCGTGAAGATGCCGGCACCGGCTACCGCTGCCGTCACGGTGGCGGCGACGAGCCGCTTCACCCAGCGACGTCGTGATGCGGGCGGCGCGATCGATTGAGAACGAGAGATGGCAGACATGATCCTCCTTGATCAAAGGCGGTTCACCCGAAGAGGGGCGCACAGCGACGCATGCCCGACCACGAAGTGTTAGCGCTAACAATTCACAGAGTGTGATCGCTGACACACTTCGTCGTCAAGGGGTGACGACCCAGACCCGCGGCCCCGGTGGCGCAGACTTCTTCAGCCGGCGTAGTAGCCGGTGCGCCGTCGCTGCCTCGCGGCGCCGACCGCGCTGAAGTACGCCGAGGACGGCCGCACCCACAGCAGCACCAGGATCGCGATGACCAGCAACGGGTCCACGACGGCCAGCACGGTACCGACGGCCGACATCGGCAACGCGGCGCCGCCGAGCGCCGCGTTGCCGGCGAGGTTGCCCAAGCTCGACAGGCTGCCGGCGAGGGAGAGCGCGCCCAAGACGGTGCCGGTGATGCGCGCCCAGTTGCGGCCCTTCCCGTTCATGACCGCCATCCAGATCCACAGCCCGAGGGCGATCAGCCCGAAGACTGCGCCGCCGATCTGGATGATCGGGATCATCACGTCCGCCACCTCCCGCGCATCGAGGACCGAGGGGTCGTACGTCGGCTGCTTCTCCATCTCCGTCACCATCAGCGTCTTCATCTCGGTGGTGTCCATGGCGAGGAGGAAGACCGTCGAGACGACGCTCAGCAGGCCGCCGAGCCACATCCCGTAGACCGCGTACGTCAGGGTCTTGGGCCGTTCGACGGGCCGGCTGTAGCCGTACGGATCGGACATGGTGCGCCTCCCGTGGTCTAGGGGGCCGCGACTCTAGCGGCGCCCCACGGTCGCGACCACAGAAATTCCGATCAGCTCGCGTTGGGGATGAAGATGTGGCCGACGGCGGGGTCCGTCGATCCGTCGTGGAAGCCGGCGATGACGGCCGGGGCGTCCTCGAGACCAGTGTGCTCGAGCAGCTTGATCGATGGCTGCTCCGTTCCTCCCACGCGCTCGAGGAATTCACGCTCGTCGCGTCGATAGCGCTGCATGAACGCACGCGACTGGCCTTCGGCCTTGTAGGTGTCGAGCTGGAGGGCTGCGAAGAAGAAGACGGGAGCCGGTCCCACGAGGCTGTCGTCGTCCTCGGGGAAACCGTCGGCCTGGGTCGACCCGATGAGGCAGTCGAAGGCGAGTCGGTCACCGAAGTGCTCGTGAACCTGGCGGCGCAGGTCACCGTCGCCTGACAGGTCGACGTAGACGGTCCGTTTGGTCCTGTCGATGGCGGTCAGGTCGGTGTACTCATGTGCCGCGGTGTAGTGGCCGAGGCCGTTCACGAAGTCGATGTTGCGGGCCGAGGTGAGCGCGATCTTCTGTGCCGGTGAGTCGGCAAGGCAGTAGGCGGTGCCGTACGCCGTCTTGCTCGAGGCGCTCGAGATCACGAACTGCTCGGCGTCGAAGAAGTCGCGGTCACGTAGGTAGTCGGCGGCGGTGTAGGAGGTGATGAACAGGGCACGGTAGATGGCGGTGAGGCTGTCCAGGCGTGGTTCGGGTTCGCGGGGCTCGAACTCGTAGAGGTTGTAGACCTGGGGCGTCCCGGTGCGGTGTCCGGCCCCGTCGACGAAGCTGCGGGAGGTGACCGAGGTCGGTCGCATCGTCAGATGGGTCGCGATGGGGAAGTAGCCGAAGACCCGCGTCCCCACGGGGATGTCGGACGCCCTGGACTCGACGATCTCCGCGTGTCCCCATGCCGGCATACAGCCGTACCCGGACTGTTCGGCCGGGAACAGATTCCAATAGCCCAAGGTGTCGCCGTAGACCGCATAGGTCATGTTGTTCGTCGTCAGAGCGAAGCGTTCGATCCGTGCCAACACCTCGCCCTCGTCGAGCTGTGGTGCAGGAAGGTCCACCAGGTCAGCCACGCCAAGGTCGCTCTTGAGCGACTCCACTCGGGCGAATCGAGTCATCGGTTCCTCATCTCGTGGGCCGGGCTCGGTCACGTCTCGTAGAACGTACTAAGCGCTTGCTTAGTTGTCTATGTTCATCTCACTCGGACCTCTTCTCTCCCGGGGGCGGGTACCGTTTGGCTATGCCGATGTGCCACGGATCACAAGCCCGTGATCGGCGTAGCCAGCGGTGGCAACCCCACCCCGTGTGAAGGAAGCGTGATGACTGAATTTCTGGATCCGAGTCCCAGCCACACCGACATGGTGCAGCTGTTGAACCCTGAGGGAGAACGGGTCTCGCACCCCGACTTCGAGTTCTCACCCGACCGACCTGAGGACGAGGCCGTACGCGGCTTCTACCGCGACATGGTGCTGACGCGCCGCCTCGACGTCGAGGCCACCGCGCTGCAGCGCCACGGCGAGCTGGGCCTGTGGGCACAGCTGCTGGGCCAGGAGGCGGCGCAGATCGGCGCGGCCCGCGCCCTCGCGCCCCAGGACTTCGTCTTCCCGACCTACCGTGAGCACGGCGTGGCCTGGTGCCGCGACGTCGACCCGATGCAGCTGCTCGGACTCTTCCGGGGAACCGACCAGGGTGGCTGGGATCCCGCCGAGCACAACTTCGGGCTCTACACGATCGTCATCGGCGCCCAGACGCTGCACGCGACCGGCTACGCGATGGGGGTCCAGATGGACGGCCTCGTCGGCACCGGCGACCCGACCCGCGACACCGCCGTCGTGGCCCACTTCGGTGACGGTGCGTCCTCGCAGGGCGACGTCAACGAGGCGATGGTCTTCGCCGCCTCCTACAACGCCCCGGTCGTCTTCTTCTGCCAGAACAACCAGTGGGCCATCTCCGAGCCGGTCGAGCAGATGGTCAAGGTGCCGCTCTACAAGCGTGCCCAGGGCTTCGGCTTCCCGGGCATCCGCGTGGACGGCAACGACGTGCTGGCGACGTACGAGGTGATGAAGTCGGCGCTCAAGCGGGCCCGTGAGGGTGGTGGGCCGACCATGATCGAGGCCTACACCTACCGGATGGGCGCCCACACGACCACCGACGATCCGACCCGCTACCGGGTCTCCGACGAGGTCGAGGCGTGGAAGCTCAAGGACCCGATCGCCCGGGTCGAGGCCTATCTTCGCCGCGGCGGTGGCGCCTCGACCTCCTTCTTCGCCAAGGTGGAGGCCGAGGCCGAGGAGTTCGGCGAGCGCCTGCGCGCCGGGATCCACTCCCTGCCCGAGCCCGATCCCGTACGCCTCTTCGACAACGTCTACACCGAGCTGCCCGACGAGCTGCGGGAGCAGCGCGACGGCTACGCGGCGTACCTCTCCTCCTTCGAGCACG
>JALZDD010000317.1 GCA_030862715.1 Actinomycetota bacterium
CCGAGGCGGCGTACGACCTCTTCGCGGTCCTGCTCGCGCCCCTCACGTCCGAGGAACGCGACCCAGGCCATCGCCAGCACGGTGATGACCGCAGACGGTACGAGCCAGAGCAGGATGTCCACGTCAGAGCATGCCCGTGAACTCGGCGTCGAGCCAGGCGCTGTCCAGCGCGTGGCCTGGCAAGGCGGAGGAGGGAGGCGGCCCGGGGTTGGCCGTCGACCGACGACAACGCCGCCAGGGCGCGTGATGGGCGGCGCCCGGCCGGCGATGCGAGTTCATGGGCATGCTCTTAAGCCTATTTGGTGGGCACAACGGCGCGCATCAGGGCGCGCCGACCCACTCGTCGGTGCCGTCGGTGAAGACCTGGTGCTTCCAGATCGGCACTTCGGCCTTGAGGGTGTCGATGAGGTCGCGGGAGGCGGCGAAGGCCTCGCCACGGTGGCCGGAGGCGGTGGCCACGATCACGGCGATGTCGCCGATGTCGAGGTGGCCGGTGCGGTGGACGGCGGCGACGCCCGCGACACCGTGGTCGGCGGCCACCTTCTCGGCGACGTCCGCGAGGCGGGCGAGGGCGCTCGGATGGGCCTGGTAGTCGAGGCCGGTCACGCCCTTGCCCCCGTCGTGGTCACGTACGCGGCCGACGAAGAGCGTCACCCCGCCGGAAGCGTCGTCGTCGAGTGCGTCCAGCACCTCGGTGACATCGAGAGGGGTCTCCCGGATGTCGAGAAGCTTGACGGCGCCATTCTTCGGTTCAGCCATGGGAACAGCGTAGTGCTTGCTGACAGCGGGCTTCCGTAACCGCGTAGGCTGGACATATGAGTCAGACCCCAGGTGGCCCCGACGAGCCGGAGGAGCCGGAGAACCCCTTCAAGGGCACGCCCTTTGAAGCGTTCTTCGGTGGTTTTCCCATCGGCGGCGTCGGTGGAGGCCCCGGCGGCATGCCTGACCTGAGCCAGATCTTCGGTCAGATCCAGTCGCTGCTACAGCCCTATGACGGCCCGCTGAACTGGGACGTCGCGATGGACCTCGCCCGCAAGGTCGCGGCGTCCTCGCCCGACCCGACGCCTTCTCAGCGGCAGAAGGACGCGGTCGCCGACGCGATCCAGCTGGCCGACCACTGGTTGGAGGAGACCACGTCGTTCCCCTCCGGCGTGAAGTCCGCCACCGCCTGGTCGAAGGCGGAGTGGTTGGTCAACACGCTGGACGCGTGGAAGCCGCTGATCGAGCCGGTCGCGGCCTCGACCGCGGCCGCGATGAGCGGTCAGCTCCCCGAGGACATGAAGGCCCAGATGGGCCCGATGATCGGGTTCGTCGGCAAGGCGATGGGCGCGTTGTACGCGAACCAGGCCGGCACCGGCCTCGGCCATCTCGCCGGCGAGGTCATCTCCGTCTCCGACATCGGCATCCCGCTGACCGAGCCCGGTCAGGCCGCGCTGCTGCCGGTCAACGTCGAGCCCTTCGCCGAGGGCCTGGGCGTCAGCACCGACGACGTGCTGCTCTTCCTGGCCCTGCGCGAGGCCGCCCACCAGCGGCTCTTCGCCGGTGTGCCGTGGCTGCGTGACCACGTGGTCTCGGCCGTGACCGACTACGCGCGCGGCGTCGAGCTCAACATGGAGGCCATGCAGCAGCGCATCGAGGAGCAGATGCGCGGCCTGGACCTCTCCGCGATGCAGGACCCGTCCCAGCTGCAGAACATGTTCGAGGAAGGCATGTTCGAGGTGCCCGACTCGCCCGCGCAGAAGGCGGCGCTGGAGCGGCTCGAGATCGTGCTGGCGCTCGTGGAGGGCTGGGTCGACGAGGTCGTCGCCCTGGCCACCGCCGAGAGGATGCCGGTCGCGGCGCAGCTGCAGGAGGCCGTACGCCGCCGCCGCGCTGCCGGCGGTCCGGCCGAGCAGACCTTCGCGACGCTGGTAGGTCTCGACCTTCGGCCACGACGGCTGCGGGATGCGGCCGCGCTGTGGGGCTCGCTGCGCACCCGGCAGGGCATCGAGGCCCGCGACGGCGTCTGGATGTCCCCGGCGCTGCTGCCGACCTCGGCCGACCTCGACGACCCGCTCGGCTTCCGTGAGGGCGCCGAGGCCCCCGATGTCGACTCGATCGACTTCGACGCGGAGCTCAAGAAGCTGCTCGGCGGAGACGCTGACGAGTGAGTTTGCACGCTGACGCGCTCGCGAACCTGCGAGCGTGGAACGCTCCGTCGGCTCCCCAGGGGACCTTGCGGCAGCGATATGTCTCCCATCTGGAGGCCGAACCGACCGGGGTCTTCAAGTCGTGCGTCCCCGACCATCTGACAGCCTCGTGCGTGGTGCTCTCCGACGACGGCTCCTCGGTGCTGCTGACCCATCACCGCAAGGCGCGGCGCTGGTTCCAGTTCGGTGGTCATCTCGAGCAGGACGACGCGACCCTGTGGGCGGCTGCCGCCCGCGAGCTGCGCGAGGAGTCCGGTGTGCCCGACCTGGTCCCGCTGCCCGGTCTCGTGCAGCTCTCCGAGCACCCGGTGCCCTTCTGCGCTCCGTCCGGGGACGTCCACCACCTCGACGTACGCTTCATGGCCGTCGCTCCCACCGGTGCTGTTCCGGAGGTGAGCGAGGAGTCGCTGGACGTACGTTGGTGGCCGGTCGATGCGATCCCCGAGCCCGAGCCGGAGATGATCGAGCTCATCAAGCTCGCCCAGGCTCGCCTCTAGAGGCCTTCCGGGGTCGTACCGAGCGCGGTGTGCGCGGTCGGACGCCGGCTGACGGCAAGCGCGGCGGGCGGTTCACCGGCGTACCTGACGACGTCGCGAGTCAGATGGCTCTGGTCGGCATAGCCGCGACGGGCGGCTACCTCGGCGATGGTCCGCGTGCCGAGGCGATGTATCGAGCTTGTCGAGATGTCGGCGGCGGCACGCTCGAAACGTACGACACCGGCAGCCGCCTTCGGGGTGAGCCCGACGGCGCGTTGGAAGCAGGTCGTGACGTACCGGTGGCTCCATCCGGTCTCGGCCACGAGGTCCCGGATGCGCACCTGACCTCCGGACTCGGTGATCCGGTCCCACAGCCAGGACACCAGCGGGTCAGCCGGAGGACCGGCCAGCGCCAGCAGCGCGGACTGGACCAGGTCGAACCTCTGTCGCCAGGTACCGGCCCCTGCGAGCCGCTCCGAGGAGGACGGCCCGAGCTGGGGGATCAGGCCCTCGGCCGCCACCACCCTGCCGGCCACCTCACGACCCGGGACACCGAGCAGCCGGGAGACACCGAGCGGCGTCAGGTAGACCTGCACGCACGCGTGGCTACGACCGGACCGGGTCGAGACCGGCCCGGGCATGAAGCCGGAGAGGAACGACCCGTACGTCCCGACGCCCTCCCCCGAGGCGACGTCGACGATCTCGAACGGGTCCCCGAAGGAGAGGACCAGCGGCAGCAGGGTCCCCGCGGGCTGGCGCCGTTCGAGCGGCGCGGCCGACTGCTCGCGGAAGCCGACGACGCCCGCCACCAGACCCCGCAGACCGGGGTGGGTGGGCAGTCGTACGATCTCGCGGGTCACACCCGTCATACATCGATGATCGCCGGTCGATTTCATTCAAGCCAGTCGATTCGAGCAGGGCGCAGGCTGTTGTCATGCGAAAACTTGCGATCGTGGAGTTCCTGAGCGTCGACGGAGTCATGCAGGGACTGGGCTCCCCCGACGAGGACCGGGACGGTGGATTCGAGCACGGCGGCTGGGGCGCGCCGTACGGCGCTGCGGTCGGGGAGGCCCTCTCCCCCGACGTCGGCGCGCAGACGTCGGCGTACGTCATGGGACGGCGGACCTACCAGAAGATGGCGGAGTACTGGCCGACCCAGCCCGACACGAACCCGATGGCGGCGAGCCTCAACTCCGTTCCGAAGCACGTCGCGACCCGCACGCTCGACGACCTCGCCTGGAGCGGTGGGAGCGTGCTCGAGGGAGACGTCGTCGAGGCGGTCGCCGGTCTCAAGGACGAGGGGAAGGGGACCATCGTCGCGCTCGGGAGCGGTGACCTCGTCCGTCAGCTGATGAGCGCCGGGCTCGTCGACGAGCTGCGGCTGTTCGTGCATCCGTTGCTGCTCGGCACCGGCAAGCGGCTCTTCGGCGATCTGCCGTCGCCGTGCTCGCTCCGGCTCGAGGACATCGCCTCGACGAGTCTCGGCACGGTCGCGCTCACCTACGCCGTGGGTCAGTCGATCTCTTCGGCCCCTTCGACATCGTCGTCCTCCTCGCCCGGAGGGGCGGGGAGCTTGGCGGCGGCGGACCAGCCGGCCAGGTAGCCCTTGGCGCGCTCGGCCTGGGGGTAGCGGTCGACCCACGCCCAGAAGGCCTCGTTGTGCTTGGCCTCGAAGAGGTGGGCGAGCTCGTGGACGAGCACATAGTCGACGACCCAGTTAGGCATGCCCCGGAGCCGGTCGCTGAGCCGGATCGAGCGGTCACCCGGGGTGCACGAGCCCCAGCGACTGTTCTGGTTGTCGACCCAGCGTACAGAGTCGGGCTTGGCCAGGCCGCCGAAGTATTGGTCGCTCAGCGCGGCCGATCGCCGCATCAGATCGTCGTCGCTGGGCTTGCGACGCCGTTCGGCCTTCTCCAGGCGGGCGACCATCTGCTGGACCCACTCCGCCTCCTCGCGCTGGGACATCGCGGCCGGGATCATCACGATGATGCGGTCGCCGTCACGGTAGGCGGAGACCGTACGCCGACGCCGCTTGCTGCGTCGCACCTCGATCTCCGGGCCGTCCATAGGTCAAGAAACTACCTGTTCGCCCAGGCCAGCAGGCGATCCCG
>JALZDD010000345.1 GCA_030862715.1 Actinomycetota bacterium
ACACGTTCCTGTTCCTCACCATCGCGCGCACCGGTGACCAGCTGCAGGGGATCAAGAAGGGCATCCTGGAGATCTCCGACGTGATCGCGGTCAACAAGGCCGACCCCAACGACCCCCACCGCGCCCAGGAGGCTCGCGCGGCCGCCCGCGAGCTCGCCGGTGCGCTCCGGCTGGTGCGCTCGCGCGAGGAGTGGGCGCCGCCGGTGGTCACCGCCTCGGCGCTCCACGACGACGGGGTCGATTCGGTCTGGGAGCAGGTGATGGCCCACCGCACCCACCTCGGCAAGGACGGGCTGCGCACCAAGCGCGCCGAGCAGCAGCTCGACTTCACCTGGGCGCTCGTCCGAGACGAGCTCGACCAGCGGCTCAAGCACTCCGCGGGCGTCAAGGCGATCCGTGACGAGGTGCGTGCCGAGGTGCTCTCCGGCGAGCTTCCGGCGACCGTAGCCGCGGACAGGATCCTGGCCGCTTACGACAAGGATTAGTCTGACGGGACCATGCTGGAGCCTGCTGCCTTCCTCGCCGAGCGAGTCGATGCCTACGACGCCGAGCTGACCGACCTGCGTCGGGACATCCACGCGCACCCGGAGCTCTCCTGGCAGGAGCATCGCACCACCGAGCTGGTCGCCGAGCGGTTGGAGAAGGCGGGGTGGCAGGTCGACCGGCCGTCAGCGACCGGCCTGATCGCCGATCTCGGCGGGGAGGGGAAGAGCTCGAGGGTCGTCGCGCTGCGCGGCGACATGGACGCCCTGCCCGTCGACGACGTCACCACCGACATCTGGACGAGCACCGTGCCCGGGGTCGCGCACGCCTGCGGCCACGACGTGCACACCACGGCCCTGCTCGGTGCCGGCCTCGCGCTGGCCGACCTGCATCGCGAGTCACCGCTGCCCGGTGGCGTACGCCTGCTGTTCCAGCCCGCCGAGGAGGTCATGCCGGGCGGCGCGCTGCACCTGATGAGCCTCGGCGCGCTCGACGACGTCGAGCGGATCTTCGCGCTGCACTGCGACCCGACCGTGGACGTCGGCCGCGTCGGGATCCGCTCCGGCGCGCTGACCAGTGCGGCCGACCTGATCGACGTACACCTCAGCGGCACCGGCGGTCACACCTCGCGCCCGCACCTGACCGGCGACCTGGTCTTCGCGCTCGCCAAGGTGACCACCGAGCTGCCGGTGATCCTGAGCCGGCGGATGGACCCCCGGGCCGGCGTGAGCGTGGTCTGGGGCAAGGTAACCGCCGGCCAGATCCACAACGTGATCCCCGCCCACGGCTCCGTCGGAGGCACCGTACGGATCCTCGACAGCGACGCCTGGAGCGAGGTCGAGCACGTGGTGCGCGAGGTCGTCGCCGAGATCATCGCGCCCTACGGTGTGACGGCCGCCGTCGACTACACCCGGGGCGTCCCGCCGGTGAGCAACGACGAGGAGTCTCACCAGATCCTCGTGGAGACCGTCCGTGAGGTTCTGGGGGAGCGGGGTGCCGTCGTCTCGGCGCAGAGCCTCGGCGGCGAGGACTTCGGCTGGTATCAGGAGCAGGTCGCGGGCTCGATGTTCCGGCTCGGCGTACGCACCCCCGGCGGCCCCACCTACGACCTCCACCAGGGCGACCAGCGCATCGACGAACGCGCGGTGGGCGGCGGCGCCAAGGTCCTGGCTGCCGCCGCCCACCGTGCGCTGGTCTGACTCGGGGCTATTCCTTTCGGTACGGCACGCCGTCGGCGGCTGGGGCACGCGAGTGCCCGACGAGCCCGGCGACCGCGAAGATCGTCACGACGTACGGCAGCATCAGCATGAACTGCGACGGCACCGGCGAGCCGATCACCGAGAGCACGGACTCGACATTGGACGCGAAGCCGAAGAGCAGCGCCGCCAGGGTCGCCTTGATCGGATCCCACTTGCCGAAGATCACCGCGGCCAGCGCGATATAGCCGGCACCGCCGGTCATCTCACGCCCGAAGGACGGCACCGAGACGAGTGTGTAGGTGGCGCCGCCGATGCCCGCGATCGCGCCGGCCAGCACGATGGTGCGGTAGCGGGTCGCGATCACGTTGATGCCGACCGTGTCCGCCGCCTTCGGGTGCTCGCCGACCGCGCGCACGCGCAGGCCCCACTTGGAGCGATAGAGGGCCCAGGCGACGAGGAAGACGGCCGCGTACATCAGGTAGACCAGCACCGTCTGGCGGAAGAAGATCGGGCCGAGGACCGGGATGCCGGACAGCAGCGGGATCTCCAGGCGCGGGAAGTGGGGCGGGTTGTTGAGCGCACCGGCGTTCTCGGAGAGGACCTGGGAGAACATGAAGCTGGTGAAGCCGATCACGAGCACGTTGAGGACGACACCGACGATGACCTGCTCGACCCAGTAGGTGATCGCGAACAGCCCCAGGAGCAGCGCCACCAGCATCCCCGCGACCATCGCGGCCACCAGGCCCGCCCACGGGCTGCCGGTGACGGAGGCGACGATCGCCGCGCCGAAGGCGCCGAAGAGCAGTTGGCCGTCGATGGCGATGTTGACGACGCCCGCCCGCTCACCGATTACGCCGCCGAGCGCACCGAACACGAGCGGCACCGCCAGCGCCAGCGCGCCGGCGAGCAGGCCGACCACGGGAAGCGTCTTGCCCGCGACCGCCCAGGCCAGGAACCCGGACACCGCGATCACGGCGAAGGCCGCGACCAGCACCAGGGGAGTCTTGCGGCCGGCGCGAGCGTTCCAGGCGGCGTATGCCGTGCACAGCAGGCACAGGACGACAGCCATCCAGACGACGCCGTTGGCGGGCAGCGTGATGTCGGGGATGGCGAACCAGTCACCGTCACGGCTCCACCGGAACGTGGAATCACCGGTGCGCGGAGCCACGATGACCAGCAGTGCCACCAGCACGGTGAACACAGCCATGACGATGGGCGTCTTCCACAGGCCCGGGATGCGCTCGGCGACGGGTGGTGCGTCGGAGTTGACCGGAAGATCGACAGCGGACACGGTCAGGCCTCCTTCGTGGGGAGTCGGAAGATCGCCTTCACCAGAGGTGGCGCGGCGAGGAACAGCACGATCAGGGACTGGATGACCAGCACGATGTCGACAGGGATGCCTTCGGAGGCCTGCATGAAGAAGCCGCCGGACTTGAACGCACCGAACAGGATCCCGGCGGCCAGGATGCCGAACGGGCGCGACCGTCCCAGCAGCGCGACGGTGATCGCGTCGAAGCCGA
>JALZDD010000348.1 GCA_030862715.1 Actinomycetota bacterium
ACACGTTCCTGTTCCTCACCATCGCGCGCACCGGTGACCAGCTGCAGGGGATCAAGAAGGGCATCCTGGAGATCTCCGACGTGATCGCGGTCAACAAGGCCGACCCCAACGACCCCCACCGCGCCCAAGAGGCGCGCGCGGCCGCCCGCGAGCTCGCCGGCGCACTCCGCCTGGTGCGCTCTCGCGAGGAGTGGGCGCCGCCGGTGGTCACCGCCTCGGCGCTCCACGACGACGGCGTCGACTCGGTCTGGGAGCAGGTGATGGCCCACCGCACCCACCTCGGCAAGGAGGGGCTGCGCAGCAAGCGCGCCGAGCAGCAGCTCGACTTCACCTGGGCGCTCGTCCGAGATGAGCTCGACCAGCGGCTCAAGCACTCCGCGGGCGTCAAGGCGATCCGCGACGAGGTGCGTGCCGAGGTGCTCTCAGGGGAGCTTCCGGCGACCGTAGCCGCGGACAGGATCCTGGCCGCCTACGACAAGGATTAGTCTGACGGGACCATGCTGGAGCCTGCTGCCTTCCTCGCCGAGCGAGTCGATGCCTACGACGCCGAGCTGATCGACCTGCGTCGGGACATCCACGCGCACCCGGAGCTCTCCTGGCAAGAGCATCGCACCACCGAGCTGGTCGCCGAGCGACTGGAGAAGGCGGGGTGGCAGGTCGACCGGCCGTCAGCGACCGGCCTGATCGCCGACCTCGGCGGGGATGGGAAGAACTCGAGGATCGTCGCGCTGCGCGGCGACATGGACGCCCTGCCCGTCGACGACGTCACCACCGACATCTGGACGAGCACCGTCCCCGGGGTCGCGCACGCCTGCGGCCACGACGTACACACCACGGCCCTGCTCGGTGCCGGTCTCGCGCTGGCCGATCTGCATCGCGAGTCACCGCTGCGCGGTGGCGTACGCCTGCTGTTCCAGCCCGCCGAGGAGGTCATGCCGGGCGGGGCGCTGCACCTGATGAGCCTGGGTGCGCTCGACGACGTCGAGCGGATCTTCGCGCTGCACTGCGACCCGACCGTGGACGTCGGCCGCGTCGGGATCCGCTCCGGCGCGCTGACCAGCGCGGCCGACCTGATCGACGTACACCTCAGCGGCACCGGCGGTCACACCTCGCGCCCGCACCTGACCGGCGACCTGGTCTTCGCGCTCGCCAAGGTGACCACGGAGCTGCCGGTGATCCTGAGCCGACGGATGGATCCCCGGGCCGGCGTGAGCGTGGTCTGGGGCAAGGTCTCGGCCGGCCTGGCCCACAACGTGATCCCAGCCCACGGCTCTGTCGGGGGGACGGTGCGGATCCTCGACAGCGACGCCTGGAGCGAGGTCGAGCACGTGGTGCGCGAGGTCGTCGCGGAGATCATCGCCCCCTACGGCGTGACGGCTGCGGTCGACTACACCCGAGGCGTCCCGCCGGTGAGCAACGACGAGGAGTCCCACCAGATCCTCGTCGACACGGTCAGTGACGTCCTCGGCGAGCGGGGTGCGGTCGTCTCCGCGCAGAGCCTCGGTGGCGAGGACTTCGGCTGGTATCAGGAGCAGGTCCCGGGCTCGATGTTCCGGCTCGGCGTACGCACCCCCGGCGGCCCCACCTACGACCTCCACCAGGGCGACCTGCGCATCGACGAACGCGCGGTGGGCGTCGGCGCCAAGGTCCTGGCCGCCGCCGCCCACCGCGCGCTGGTCTGACTCGGGCTATTCCTTTCGGTAGGGCACGCCGTCGGCGGCTGGGGCACGCGAGTGCCCGACGAGCCCGGCGACGGCGAAGATCGTCACGACGTACGGCAGCATCAACATGAACTGCGACGGCACCGGAGAGCCGATCACCGAGAGCACGGACTCGACGTTGGAGGCGAAGCCGAAGAGCAGCGCCGCCAACGTCGCCTTGATCGGGTCCCACTTGCCGAAGATCACCGCGGCCAATGCGATATAGCCGGCGCCGCCGGTCATCTCACGCCCGAAGGACGGCACCGAGACGAGCGTGTAGGTGGCCCCGCCGATGCCCGCGATCGCGCCGGCCAGCAGCACGGTGCGGTAGCGGGTGGCGATCACGTTGATGCCGACGGTGTCGGCCGCCTTCGGATGCTCGCCGACCGCGCGCACGCGCAGGCCCCACTTGGAGCGGTGGAGGGCCCAGGCGACGAGGACGACGGCGGCGTACATGATGTAGACCAGCACCGTCTGGCGGAAGAAGATCGGGCCGAGGACCGGGATGCCGGACAACAGCGGGATCTCCAGGCGCGGGAAGTGGGGCGGGTTGTTGAGCGCCGCGGCGTTCTCCGAGAGGACCTGGGAGAACATGAAGCTGGTGAAGCCGATCACGAGCACGTTGAGGACGACACCGACGATGACCTGTTCGACCCAGTAGGTGATCGCGAACAGCCCCAGGAGCAGCGCGACCAGCATCCCCGCGACCATCGCGGCCACCAGGCCCGCCCACGGGCTGCCGGTGAGGGAGGCGACGATCGCCGCGCCGAAGGCGCCGAAGAGCAGCTGGCCGTCGATGGCGATGTTGACGACGCCCGCCCGCTCACCGAGTACGCCGCCGAGCGCACCGAACACGAGCGGCACCGCCAGCGCCAGCGCGCCGGCGAGCAGGCCGACCACGGGAAGCGTCTTGCCCGCGACCGCCCAGGCCAGGAACCCGGACACCGAGATCACGGCGAAGGCCGCGACCAGCACCAGGGGAGTCTTGCGGCCGGCGCGAGCGTTCCACGCGGCGTACGCCGTGCACAGCAGGCACAGGACCACGGCCGTCCAGACGACGCCGTTGGCGGGCAGCGTGATGTCGGGGATGGCGAACCAGTCACCGTCGCGGCTCCACCGGAAGGTGGAGTCACCGGCGCGCGGAGCCACGATGACCAGCAGCGCCACCAGCACGGTGAACACAGCCATGACGATGGGCGTCTTCCACAGGCCCGGGATGCGCTCGGCGACGGGTGGTGCGTCGGAGTTGACCGGAAGATCGACAATGGTCATTCCGCCACCTCCGTAGCGCAGGCGCAAGAATACGGATGTGGCGGAATGCCGAGTTGGATGGTCGCTCGCTGGCGCTCACTCATGGTCCTCAGGCCTCCTTCGTGGGGAGTCGGAAGATCGCCTTCACCAGAGGTGGCGCGGCGAGGAACAGCACGATCAGGGACTGGATGACCAGCACGATGTCGACGGGGATGCCTTCGGAGGCCTGCATGAAGAAGCCGCCGGACTTGAACGCACCGAACAGGATCCCGGCGGCCAGGATGCCGAACGGGCGCGACCGTCCCAGCAGCGCGACGGTGATCGCGTCGAAGCCGA
>JALZDD010000355.1 GCA_030862715.1 Actinomycetota bacterium
GTGCGGACGGCCAGGAGCGTGGCGCCGTGCGAGCGGCCGAGGGCGGCCTGCCAGGCGCCTACGTCCACGGTGGCGGCCGAAGGCGGCACCGTGAGCGAGTAGGTGCCCTTGCCGCCGGCGGTGGCGAGCTCCTGGTAGACCTCCGCGATCCCGGGGTCGCTGAGCTCCTCGGCGATCAGCTGGGTGTTGTGCCACTGGACGCAGTGGACGGTGGTGTCGACGCGGAAGATGGTGCGCTGCACCCGCAGGTCCCGCAGCGCCACGATCGTGTGCACCGCGGGAGCAGCGGTGTTGGCCGCGACGGTGAGCGTGACCGCCTCGTTGTCGTCGCGCGCGTCGATCAGCACGCTGTGCGCCCCGGAGAGCCCGGTGCGAGCGAGCACATCGAGGTCGGTGATGTCGCCGCGTACGAACTGAAGGCGGTCCTCCCCGGGCATCGGGTGCTCGGAGAGCTGGTCCTCCCAGGTCGCGAGCACGACCTCCCGTTCGGGCTCGGAGAGCAGTTCTTCCAAGATCCGCTCGGTGCGCCCGGCGGTGTAGCCGAGCAGAACGATGTGGTTCTGTCCGCTGAAGCTGATCTCTCCACGCATGCGGCGTCCTTTGGCGTTCTCGATGATTGCCGAGATCCGGCTGAACAAGATGGCGAGGGTGGTGATGGAGCCGAAGACGACGTACGCCCCGACGAGCCGGCCACCGGTGGTCTCCGGGAAGAGGTCGCCGTAGCCGACCGTGGCCGCGGTGATCAGGAACCACCACCAGTAGTTGGTGGGGCGCACGATGTCGCTGCCCGGCTGGGCCAACGCCATCGCGATCCAGCCGGTGACGAAGACGAAGCCGATGATCGCGAGCGGGAGCACCCAGGCGTAGTGCCGCGAGGTGCGCCGGGCCAGTCGAATGAAGAAGAACATCAGTAGCCCACCCAGCCCTTCCGGGCGTAGTCCAGGATCGCCGGATCCAACAACGTGGTGACCGAGGTCGGCCGCTCGGCACGGTCCGGCGGGAACGAGGTCGCGGCCGCGAGCACGGCGTCGCTGGCGTAGCGCAGCCCGCCCGGAGCCTCGTCGTCGAGAGCGAGCTCAGGGGCCGAGCCGTCGCGGGAGGCGAGGACGTAGCCCCAGTTCCCGAAGGAGGGTACGTCCGCCTGGTAGGGGGTGGTCCGCCAGCCGGCCTCGGTGAGGGTGTGGCGCACCGACCAGAACGCGTCCGGCGCGAAGAAGGGGCTGCCCGACTGCACGACCATCCGCCCGGACGCGGCGAGCAGCCGCGCGATCATGCTGTAGTTCTCGACCGAGTAGAGCTTGGCCAGAGCGGTCGAGTCCGGGTCGGGGAAGTCGGCGATGACCACGTCGAACGGCGCCCCCGAGTAGTCGCGTACCCAGGAGAACGCGTCGTCGGCGACGTACGTCAGCCGGGGGTCCTCCAAGGACCCTGACGTCAGCGAGGAGACCGGCTCGAAGGAGCGCGCCAGCGACACGACCGCCGGGTCGAGATCGACCAGCGTCACCGACGAGACCGACTGATAGCGCAGCACCTCCCGCGCCGCGAGCCCGTCACCTCCACCGAGGATCAGCACCCGCTGGTGCGTCCCGTTCATCGCCGGGTGGACGAGCATCTCGTGGTAGCGGTACTCGTCGAGCGAGGAGAACTGCAGGTCGCCGTCGAGGAAGAGGCGTACGTCATCGAACTCCGGCCCCACCGGAGCGCCCCGGGTCACCACGATCTCCTGATAGTCCGAGCGCTGGGAGTGGATGATCGGGTCGCGGTAGAGCGCCTGCCGGGCGTTGAGCTCGAAGGAGTCGGCCGTCACCGCGGTCATGCCGAGGGCGACCGCGAGCGCGCCACAGACGGCTGTGACCGCCCCACGTTGCCGGTGCGAGCCGGCCAGCGCCACCCCGACCGTCCAGGCGGCGATCACGTTCAGGGCAGCCGTCGTCACCGTCCCCACCAGCAGCCCGAGGGTCGGCAGCAGCAGGAACGGGAACGCGAGTCCGCCGATGAGCGCCCCGACGTAGTCGACCGCGTTGATGTCGGCGACCGCGAGCGAGGCCTGCTGGCGCCGCAGCCGCTGCAGCAGCTCCATCAGCAGCGGGATCTCGGCACCCACCAGAGCGCCGATCAGGAACGTCACCAGCAGCATCATCGGCGTGTAGAGGTGCAGCCACGCGAACGACGCGTAGAGCGCTGGCACCGAGGCGCCGCCGACCGCGGCGAGCGCGATCTCGACGCCCACGAACGCGCGCAGCGGCCGCGCGGTGAGCGGCTTGGCGAGCACGGCGCCGATGCCCATCGCGAACATCGACACCGCGATCACCAGCGACGTCTGCGCGATCGAGTTGCCGAGCAGATAGCTCCCCAGCGTCACCAGCGCGAGCTCGTAGACCAGCCCGCACGCCGCGCAGACGAACACCGCCGCGAGGACGAGCAGCCGGGCTGCTCGTCCCTCGGGCAGTGCAGACAACGAAGGGAGGGTCAGGCTCACGTGATCGAGGCCGCCACGATCACACCGACGGCGAGCTGCACCGCGACGGCGACCCAGATCGCCGGGTCGTCCTTGTCGTCGGTCATCAGCTCACCGAGCCGGCCCGGGGTGAGCAGGTCGAGGATCACGAACGCGAACGCGAGCAGGGCGATGCCGATGAGGCCGTACGCAGCGGTCTCGGCGAGCCCCTGAAGCGTGTCCGCCTCCGCGGTGTAGATCGAGGTGGCCACGATCATCGCGATCGCGACGACCGAGGAGCCGAGCAGCAGCGCCGGGTCGCGGCGGTGCTCGACGAAGATCAGCTGCCCCAGCCGGCCCGGCGTGAGCAGGTCGATCACGTAGAAGCCGATCATCAGCAGAACCAGCCCGAGGGCGGCGAAGGCGACGGTGGACAGCAGTCCGCTCACAAGGTCAGTCATCGGTTCATCTCTCCAGTCTCAGGGTGGTCACTTGCCGGATCCGCTGCCGCCGCCGCGGAAGGAGTCGCCGCTGCTGCCGCCACCGCTGTTGCGGCCGTAGTAGCTGTTCCAGCCCCACAGGCCGATCACCGTGGCGTGGTGGCGGTAGCCGCGGTCGTACTCGTAGAACGTGATCGTCGAACCCGAGGGCGTACGCGGCTCCACGACGACCAGCCAGTCGTCGTCGTAGCGCAGGTAGTGGCTGGATCCCTCGGCCCGGTTCTCGTCCGCGTCGGTGCCGCTGTCGATCTTGTTGGCGACCGAGCTCACCGTGCCGTCGTCCTCGAAGACGATCCCGGCTTCGCTGTCCGGGTCGGTGCCGCTGACGTGGTCGAAGTTCTTGCGCAGGTACTTCTCGGGGCTGTTGCCGTCGCCGGACACGGCGATGGCGATGATGATGGCGAGCGCGACGCACGCCGCGACGATCGCCCAGCCGATCAGCTTGCGGTTCGGGCCGCCGGAGCCGCTTGGTTCAGACACTTGTGCCCTCCTCGGGCCGGTAGCTGGTGGTGGTGGCGACGATCTCGCCGGTCTGTGGGTAGGTGTGCCAGGTGTTCCAGACGACCTGCCCGTCGCCGGACCGGTCCAGGGCCAGCGCGGTCACCGCGTGCGGGTCACCCGGGAAGTGCGCGACGACGGCATCCGTACGCCCACTCAGCCGCTCAACGAGCCGCGACGCCTGCGCGGCGAGCTCCTCGGGTCCCACCTCCTCGACGCGCGAGACGAGGCGGTAACCGTCCGCCGCGTGCGCCTCGGGAAGGGGCGCGGCCTCGACGATCCCGCATGCGATCGTCTCGTGCAGGAGCGGGTGATCATGGCGGCGTACGACGACCTGGTGGCTGGCCCCCAGGACGCTCAGCGTCACCGTGAGATCGCTGCCGAGGCTCACCGTCCGGGAGGCCAGCGGAGTGCAGGGGATCGGCGTGAGGGTCCAGCGCAGGGTGTCGCCGCGTACGTCCGCGAACGGGACGTCGAGAAGCGTCACTCGTCGTCCAGGGTCGCGGGCCGGTCGGTGGAGGGGTAGACGGTCAGCTCGAACGGCTGCAGCACCTCGCCGAGAGAGGGCTCCCAGTTGCTGCCCCACTTCTCGAAGCCGAGGAGCTTGCCGTCGACCGACTTGTAGTCGGCGTACTCGGCCGTGCCAGACGGCGCCGTGCCGGTCGCGCCGGTGGCGGTGAAGGCGGCAGAGCCCTTCTCCTGGAGCCGGTAGGCGACGCCGCCGACGATGATGTCGCGGTCACCGACCGCGCCCTGCTCGATGTCGCCGAGCGGGATCGCGTGCCACAGCGAGACCTCGAAGCTCTCGTCGTCCTCGATCGAGAGCCACTTCTTGCCCTCGGCGTCGTCGAGCATGTGCTCGGTCCAGCGGTAGCCGTGCTCGTCGAAGTCGATCCGCCCGCGGACGAACCAGTTGTGGCCGAGGTATTCGATGACGTCGCCGTTGCGCACCTGGCGCAGCTGGTCGGAGGCGTGCTTGTGCTGGTCGCCGATGAAGTCGTCGGGCTCCTTCTGCGCCGTCGGCTGCTGCCGGCTCTTCCAGAGCAGGTAGGCCGCGACCGCGAGGGCGGCCAGCAGCAGGACGATCAGGACGTAGATCACCGGGACTCCTTGGTTCAGCGTGAGGACGACCCGAACCTTAACCCGGTGGTGCGAGCTGCGACAGCCTGAATCGCTCCACCCGGGGGCGGCGTACTCCGGTGTTGTCGGTCCCACCCCGTAGGTTTGCCTCGTGAGGTTTCCGGGTGTCTACGCAGAGCACGGCGTCTTCGTCTGTTTCGAGGGCGGCGAAGGATCCGGCAAGTCGACCCAGTCGCGGCTGCTCCACGAGGCCCTGACCGCCCGCGGTCACCGGGTCCTGCTGACCTTCGAGCCCGGCGACACGGCCGTAGGCAAGGACGTACGCCGCATCGTGCTGTCCCCCGAGACCGGCGACCTCGACGACCGGACCGAGGCGCTCCTGTTCGCCGCCGACAAGGCCGAGCACATCGAGTCGATGGTCCGCCCGGCGCTGGAGCGGGGCGAGGTGGTCATCACCGACCGCTACGTCGACTCGATGCTGGCCTACCAGGGCGCCGGCCGGGTGCTGGACGCCGCGCAGCTCGAGGAGGTCGCGCGGTGGGCGACCGCCGACCTGCGGCCGCACCTGACCGTGCTGCTCGACCTCGATCCGACGGCCGGGTTCACCCGGTTCGAGGAGCGCGACCGGATGGAGCAGGAGTCGGTCGAGTTCCACCAGCGGGTGCGATCCGCGTTCGTCGGGCTGGCGGAGCGCAATCCCGACCACTACCTGGTCCTGGACGCCCGCGCTCCGGTCGAGGAGATCCACGCCGCGGTGCTGGCGCGCCTCGAGCCGCTGCTCACCCAGGCGGTGAGCGCATGAACGTGGCCACCACGTCGGTCTGGGACAACCTCGTCGGCCAGCGCCACATCATCTCCACGCTGAAGACCGCCGCGGCCGGCCACGGCATGACCCAGAGCTGGCTCTTCACAGGCCCTCCGGGCTCCGGACGGTCCAACGCCGCCATCGCCTTCGCCGCCGCGCTCCAGTGCCCCAACGGTGGCTGCGGCCAGTGCCACGCGTGCCACACGGTGCTGGCGGGTAGCCACGCCGACGTCAACCTGGTCCGCACCGAGAAGCTGACGCTCGGGGTCGACGAGATCCGCGACCTCGTCCGCCAGGCCGCCCTTTCCCCGGCCGGAAGCCGTTGGCAGATCCTGATCATCGAGGACGCCGACCGGCTCACCGAGCAGGCCAACAACGCGCTGCTCAAGGCGGTCGAGGAGCCCGGTGCCCGCACGGTCTGGATGCTCTGCGCGCCGACGGTCGAGGACGTCCTCCCGACCATCCGGTCCCGGTGCCGGCTGGTCACGCTGACGACCCCGTCAGCGCCCGACGTGACCGTCTTCCTCCAGCGCACGCTCGGTGTCGATGAGGCGCGCGCGGCCTACGCGGCGCGCGCGAGCCAGAGCCACATCGGCCGCGCCAAGGCGCTGGCCCGCGACGACGACACCCGGCGCCGGCGCGAGCAGGTGGTCGCCTACCCGGCCAGGCTGCACACCCTCGCCGACGCCCTCAGAGCCGCCGGCGAGCTCGCCGCGGTCTCGAAGGAGGAGGCCGACGCCGTCACCGCCGACCTCGACGCCCGGGAGAAGGCCGACCTCGACGCCGGCTACGGCGTGGTCGATCGAGGCCGCCGGCCGCGTGAGTACGGTCCCGCGCTGTCCGCGCTCGAGAAGGACCAGAAGCGCCGGGCGACCCGCCGCCACCGCGACGTGATCGACCGCGGACTGATGGACCTGGTCTCGGTCTACCGCGACGCGATCACGATCGCCGCCGGCGCTCCGGTGACCCTGGTGAACGAGGAGCACCGGCGCGAGATCGAGCAGCTCGTCGCGGCCTCGACCCCCGAGCTCAACCTGCAGCGGATCGGGGCGATCTTCGAAGCCCGCGAGCAGCTGCTGGAGTTCAACGTGCAGCCCCAGTTGGTGCTGGAGGCCATGATGGTGGCGCTGTTGCCGCCCGGAGGAGATCAGTGAAACTCAAAGCAGTGACCGGCGCCGTCGCGCTGACCGCTCTGACCGTGATCACCGCAGGCTGTGGTGCCGACGGCGGCACCCCCGACGCCGACCAGGTGAGCCCGAGCGCTGAGGCGACCGCGGCCCCGAGCGAGGGGTTGCAGACCTTCTACAGCCAGAAGCTGGACTGGAAGGACTGCAACGGCGCCTTCGAGTGCGCGACCCTCGAGGTCCCGCTCGACTACTCCGACCCGACCGGCCGCACCATCGAGGTCTCGGTCATCAAGGACCCGGCCAACAAGGAGAAGATCGGCTCGCTGGCGATCAACCCGGGCGGCCCGGGCGGGTCAGGCATCGAGTACGCCCTCTACAACAACCAGTCCTTCAGCTCGACCGTCCGCGACTCCTACGACGTCGTCGGCTTCGACCCGCGTGGTGTCGGGCAGAGCACCCCGGTCGACTGCCTCGACGACGAGACCCTGGACGCCTACGTCGCGGTCGACCCAGACCCCGACACCCCGGCCGAGGAGAAGGCGTACGTCGACACCGGCGTCGAGATGGCCAACGGCTGTGCGGCCCAGAAGGACGGCATCTCCGCCCACGTCAGCACCGTCGAGGCGGCGCGAGACATGGACGTACTCCGGGCTGCGCTCGATGAGGACCAGCTCGACTACTTCGGCGCCTCCTACGGCACCCAGCTCGGCTCGACCTACGCCGAGCTCTACCCCGACCGGGTCGGCCGGTTCGTGCTCGACGGTGCGATCGCCCCCGGACTGAGCGTCCTCGACGCCAACCTCGCCCAGGCGAAGGGCTTCGAGGTCGCGCTCCGCTCCTACGTCGAGAACTGCGTCGACGAGGGCAGCTGCTTCCTCGGCGACTCCGTCGACGCCGGCGTCGAGCGCGTCCAGAAACTGATGGCCGACATCGACGCCGAGCCGCTGCCCGCCGGTGACCGTGAGCTGACCGCCGGCAACGCCCTCTACGGCCTGATCACCCCGCTCTACGTCGAGTCCTACTGGCCCTACCTCACCGACGCCCTGCAGGCGGCGCTGAAGGGCGACGGCTCTCAGCTGATGAGCCTCTCGGACCAGTACGCGGGCCGTGATCCCGAGGGCGGCTACATCAACAACACGATGGAGGCCAACTGGGCGATCAACTGCCTCGACGACTCCTCCGGCCTCAGCCCGGAGGACGTACGCAAGCAGGTGCCCGCCTTCGAGAAGGCCGCTCCCACCTTCGGTGCCGCTCTCGCCTGGATGCTCAACGGCTGCGCCGCGGAGAAGTTCAAGGCCACCGAGCCCGAGCCCGAGATCGACGCCGAGGGCTCCAACCCGATCGTCGTCGTCGGCACCACCCGCGACCCGGCCACGCCCTACGAGTGGGCCGAGGACCTCGCCAAGGCTCTCGACAACGGCGTACTCGTCTCCCGTGACGGCGACGGCCACACCGGCTACATGCAGGGCAACGGCTGCGTCGACGACGCCATCGACGCCTACCTCGTCGACGGCAAGGTCCCCGACGACGGCTTGGAGTGCTGACCCCGCTCGAGCTGCGGATTTACCCGATGTGGGGTGGGTCCTCGTCGTGACGCCCCGGCGGATCTCTCTGGACCAGAGGATCTCAGCCGGAAGCATCACTTCGAGAGGAAGGGTCACGAGCACGTGATCATCAACCAGCGAATCCGTTCGACGACGAAGGTCTTCGCTGCCACCGCCATCGCCTCCCTGGCGATCGCGGTGGCCCCCGTCATCAGCCAGCCCGCCCACGCCACCACGCCCCCGGGAACCGTCGCCAAGGTCATCACCAAGGTCGTCAAGGTCTCCGCCAACAAGTACGGGACGAGGTCCTACCGCCCCGTCGGCAAGCTGACCGCGGGCGGCAACCCGATCAAGGGCAAGCGCATCCACCTGCAGAAGAAGGCCAGCGGCCGCTGGATGAGCGTGACCTCCTGCGTTACGAACAGGTACGGCAAGTGTGCCGTGATCGTGACGCCGAAGGTCAGCCGCTACCACCGCTGGAAGTTCGCCGGCGACGCCAACCGCAGGCCCGACGTGTCCGCGTCGTTCTACCTGAAGAAGCGCGTCTCGGGACTGGACTACACCTACGCCAATGGCGAGCAGGTCTTCAACGCCACCTCGACCAACGACCGCGACTGTGGCGAGATCCCCGGCTACAAGAAGCCTGTCCGGGTCAACAACAGCTCCGACCCGTGGGCTCTCGACCGGGACAACGACGGCTACGGCTGCGAGTGACCCGGAGCCTTCGGCTGCATACCCTGCTGGAGGGACTGCTAGCGCCGGTGGACCGGGTCCGCGATGGCCTGGATCCGCTTGGTGGCCAGCTCGATCATCAACGTGGCGGCGGGGGAGAGGGTGGCGTCGGTGCGATGGACGACGGCGAAGGTGTCGTACGTCCGGGGTCGCAGTGACACCCAGCCGGCCTTCGGTGCCAGCCGGGGGAGCAGCTGTTCGGCTGCTCCCTTGGCGATGACGCTGTCGGCGTACCCCATCCCCACCAGCTCCACGGCCGTCTCGATGTCCTCGACCTCGATGCGGCTGGGTGGGTTGCGGCCGGTCTCGTGGAGCAGATTGCGGATGGTGACCCGGGTGGGGTCCTCGGAGCTCCAGCTCGTGTCGGACATGACCAGCGTGGCCAGCGAGAGCCGGTGCGGGGTGACCGGCGTGGCCAGGTGGGCCGGGTCGGCCGAGATGTAGACGAGCTCGTCGCGAGCCACGGGTGTGACCTTCAGCCCCGGACCGGAGACGCTGCCGACGAGCAGCATCGCCGCTTCGAGACGTCCGCGCCGCAAGTCGTCCTGGACCTCGGTGGAGTTCTGCCCGATCAGCTCGACGCGCACGCCCGGGTATCGGTCGAGCACGTCGGCCACCAGCCCGGCCCCGCCGTAGAGCCGCGCGATCCCGAACATCCCGAACCGGATCGTCCCGGTCTCGAACTGCTTCACCGCCTGCACGGCCTTGCGCGCGTCCTCGGCGGCCGCGACCGTACGCTCCGCGTGCGGCCTCAGCTCGTCGGCCACGCCGGTCGGTACCACCCCGCGCCCGACGCGGCGGAAGAGCTGGACGCCGAGCGTACGTTCGAGACTCCTGACCTGCTCCGAGATCGACGGCTGCGCATACCCGAGCTCCTCGGCCGCCGCGGTCAGCGAGCCGTGCTCGTAGACCGCGAGGAACACGCGGAGCTGGTGCAGCGACAACATAGAGACATCCTATGACTTTCCAAGGAAAGATCGTCTACCTCTATGAATCGCTGGCGTTCATCATTGAATCACCATCCCTGTGTCCGCAGTCGGTGGTTGACCCACGTTCAGAGAAGAGCGAAGCAACAAAATGAAGCA
Source organism: Actinomycetota bacterium (assembly GCA_030862715.1). The sequence goes on from JALZDD010000355.1 coordinate 9,809, forward strand.
CGGCGTACGCCGCTTGGGCCGCCTCATCGGCAAGGGCAATCCCACCCGCATCACCATCGACGAGCACGTCGAGGCGCACCGTTTTAGTGTCGAGCGCGCAGTCTCGGTACACTCATCCGGTCCGCTCAACCAGAGCCGCTACATGCGGTAACGGCTGACGGTACGCC
>JALZDD010000385.1 GCA_030862715.1 Actinomycetota bacterium
GCCGGCGGTGAAGCGCCACATGTAGCTCTTCATCTCCGAGTAGACGGTGCGGTAGTCGGCGGGCAGTTCGGCGGCGCGGGCTTCCATGCGCTTCCAGTCCTTCTTGTCACCTACGAGGCGGCTGAGGAGGTTGTTCATGGTGGTGCTCCTTGTGATCGGTTTCGGTGTGTTTCCCGGCCGCCTTGGTTGGGGCCGTGAAAGAAGCGTGCAGCCCTGACGTAGCGTCAAGGTCAAGCACCGATCCGATGAAAGTTCTCGAGAGCCTTGGGGCCTCAGGCCGCGAGGGTGTGGTCGAGGAGTACGCCGCGCAGTCTGCGTTCTGCTGGCGACAGTCGCAGTGGTGGCGGGTCCGGTGCCCAGGTCTCGGGTGGTGGGCTGATGTAGGTGTGCCCGGTGGGTGTGGTGGTGATGATGCTGCCGTCGGGTCCGGGTCTGGCCTGCCAGCCGAGAGCCTCCTTGGCCTGGTTGCATCGCTCGCACAGCCCTTGGAGGTTTTCGGTTCTGGTTTCGCCGCCGTCTGCGTGGCGTTCGACGTGGTCGATGTTGCGGATCGGGGCATCGCAGCCGTTGGTGCGGCAGATACCGCCGTCGCGGGTGGTGATGAACTCCGCGAGCCCGTCGGGTGCTTTCCGTGAGCGTGATTCCATGGCGACCAGCCGCCCGGCGGGGTCGGTGAACAGTCGCCGGACGAAGACCTCGGCGTCGTTGAGTGCCTCGCGTGCCCAGGTCGCGGGGACCGGTCCGTAGCCCTCGACGATGGCCGGCCGATCGGCGTCGCTGGTGAGCGAGTCGGCGGTCATCACGATCTTGACCTCGATCCGCGGCTTCGCATCGGTTGTGCTGCGGCCGGTGACCCGGTCGACCAGGGTGTCGGCCATGACCTGGCCCCGGGTCCGCTCGTCACCTGCTGCGTGGGCAACCTTGGCGGCCTGATCGAGTGCGGCGAAGACGGCGACCCCGTCCTTGACCGGGAGCAGGGCACCGAGCCAGGTCATCGTGTCGGGTGCCGGCCGCAGGCTGACGCGGCGGTCTTTCGCTGCGTTGGCGGCGCGGGCGACGACGGATGCTTGGTCGAGGGTGATGGCGAGTTTCTTGGCGGCGCTCTCGAGTTGTCGCAGCCCCATTGATACCGCCTTCGCAGGCTGCCCGTCTGGACCGGTGGCGCAGAGCTCGTGGTCGATGACCTTGCGGTCATCGAGTGAGAGGCAGGCGGTCTCGCGCGAGAGGATGGTGGCCTGCCATTGCGAGAACTGTCCGGCCTTCATCAAGGCGAAGGTGTGCGGCATCTCGTTGATCAGGACCTTTGCGAGCCCGAGCAGTTTGGCGCCCTTCTCGGGCGAGACCCGCCGCGCCAACGCGACCTGCGAGGCGACACCTTCGCCGAGCTTGCGTGCCGGAACCCCGGCTTCGACTTGGCGTGCCCGAACGGCCGCATCGAGACGTACCGCCGCTTCTGCCTGAACAGCCTCGGCAGTGCACTTGACCTCTTCGAGACCCGCGATCCAGTCGACCAGCTCACCCTCGGACGCACCCGAAGGCGGCCCTGCGAGGAGGCGGTCGATGGACTCGTACATAGGTCTTATTATATGCGAACGAGCGCCCTTCCGCGACCCATTTAAGCAGGTCAGCACCAAATTATGCAGTCAGCGAACAAGACACCTGAGCACCGCGCCACTCCTTCGCCGCCGCCCCGATACAGGCGAAATCTTTCTCGATCGAGTGCCGAGTCAAGGATGGCCGAAGGCGACCGCGAAGCGGCGGGCGAAGCCCGTCCTTGACGCGGCGCGCGATCGAGAAACACTCGAAGACGGGGTCGGCGGCGAACCTCGAAACGAAGAACAGCCCGTAAGCGAGTTCTCCCCGACAAGAAGAACTGTGTTGGTCTCGACACGCCTCCGCCGCCCTCGCTTCGCTCGGGTGCTCCCTCGCTCGGCGCGCCCGGACGAGCAAGCTCGCCGGGCGGCCTCACTCGGTCGCATAGCGGCTCCGGCGGCTCGAGCAGCGGGCTATGACAAGAGCCGCCGAAACACCTCGACGATCCGATCCACATCCGCCTCGGACGTACGCCAGTTGCTGAACGCCAACCGCAGCGCGGGAGTGCCGTGATGAACCGTAGGAGTCACGAAAGTCACGCCCGTATCGGCGACCCGGCGAGCAAACTCAGCAGGATCGCCAGGAACCTTCAGACAGACGATGTTGAGCCGAACCGGAGCAAGCAGTTCGACCCCGTCGATCTCCGCAAGCAACCTCCCAGCCCGGCGAGCAAGAGCGATGGTGCGCTCGACGATCTCGCGGTGACCCTCGCGCCCGTAGGCGTACAGGGTGAACCAGGCAGGCAGGGCGCGCAGGCGGCGTGAGCTCTCGGGGGTGAGATGTACGAAGTCGGGGGAGGCGCCGGGGAGGCCGATGTAGGCCGAGGCGTTGCTGAAGACCCGGGCTTGCAGTTCGGAGTGGCGGCTGAGCTGGATCGCGGAGTCGTAGGGGACGTTGAGCCACTTGTGCAGGTCGACGCAGATCGAGTCGGCGCGGGAGAGGCCTGCGACGAGATGGGCGTGCGCGGGCGAGAGAGCCGCGAAGGCGCCGAAGGCGCCGTCGACGTGGAGCCAGAACGGGAACTCGTCGCGGAGGTCGGCGATGGCGTTCAGGTCGTCGAAGTCGCCGGTGTTCACGGTGCCGGCGTTGGCCACGACGATCACGGGCCGGCCGTCCTGCTCGCGGAGGGCAGCCCGCAACGCGTCGATGTCGACCGCGTCCCGGTCGGGGAGAAGGGCGACAGGATGGAGGCTGTCGCGACCCAGCCCGAGCACGGACAGCGCCTTGGAGACGGTGGAGTGGGCGGCGCCGGACAGCACGACGACCCCACCGAGCGCCGCGACGCCCTTGGCCGAGACCGACACCCCGAGTCGGTCGCCGACCCACTCGCGCGCCAGGGCCAGCCCGGTGAGGTTGGACATCGTCGCACCGGTGACGAACGCTCCGCTGAAGTCGCCCGGAAGGTCCAGCAGGTCGAGGAACCACCGCACCGTCTCGCGCTCCAGGTCGCTGGCGGCGGAGTCCTGGACCGTGATCGTGTTCTGGTCGAAGACCGAGGTCAGCCAGTCGCCGGCGACCGCGGCCGGGGTCGCCCCGCCGGTGACGAAGCCCAGGTAGCGGGGCCCGGCGCTCGCCGAGAACCCCGGCGCCCAGTGGGCCTCGAAGTGGCGCAGAGCGGCCTGGCCGCCAGCGCCCTGAGTCGGAAGCCGCTCGGTGGAGGGCGGCCGGAACGGAGAGGTCACCGGCCTGTCGTCGAGCCCGGCGATGATCTCCTGTGCGTAGTCCTGGATCGCGTCGAGGAGATCGGGCATCCCGGCGAGGTCCGCATCGAGCAGTGGGTCCATCCTTGGACGGTAGGGCATCTCAGGGCTCGATGAGACCCGCTCTGATGGCATAGCGGGTCACCTGGGTGCGATCGCGGAGGCCGAGCTTGGCGAGGATGTTCTCGCGGTGCCGCTCGACGGTCTTGTAGGAGATCGTCAGCTCGCGGGCGATCTCGCGGGTCGAATGGCCCTCGGCGATGAGCTTGAGCACCTCGTCCTCGCGCTCGGTCAGCACCGTGCGCGGCAGGCTCTCGCCGCGGTTGAGGCGGTCGAGGTAGTCGCGGACCAGTGCGCTCATCGCGCCCGGGTAGACGAACGCTTGGCCCCGAATGGCGGTGCGGCACGCCTTGACCAGGTCCTCGTCGGCGACCGACTTGAGGACGTACCCGCTGGCACCGACCTTGAGCGCCTCGAAGAAGTACTGCTCGTTGTCGTGCATCGAGAGCATCAGCATCTTCGGGGGCGTACGCATCCGGGCGATGGTGCGCGCGGCCTGCAGCCCGGTCATGCGGGGCATGGCGACATCGAGGATGACCAGGTCGACCTCCGTGTCGCGCAGCGCCGCGACGGCCTCCGCTCCGTCGGCGGCCTCGGCGACCACCTGGAGGTCCGGTTCGGCGTCGAGGATGAGGCGGACCCCGCGGCGTACGAGGGTGTGGTCGTCGGCCAGCAGGATCCGGATCTTCGCGGGCGTGGGAGTCACAGCGGCACCTCCAGGCGGACGGTGGTGCCCCGACCGGGGGTGCTGGTCACGCTCAGGTCGGCACCGACGAGCAGGGCCCGCTCCCGCATTCCGCTGATCCCGGCGCCGGCCACGAGGTCGGCGCTGCCGCGGCCGTCGTCGGAAACGGTGAGGACGACCTTGTCGCCGACCTTGCAGAACGAGAGCTCGGCGGTGGCGGCGTGGGCGTGGCGTACGACGTTGGTGAGCGCCTCCTGGGCGACCCGGTAGATCACCAACTCTCGGTCCTGGGGCAGCTCGGGAAGCCCGCGGCCGATGGTGCGGCGTACGGTCGTACGGCCCAGGGCGCCGACGTCGGTGGCCAGCGAGGCCAGGGCGGCGTGCAGGCCGAGGTCCTCGAGCACACCCGGCCGCAGCTGCCGGGCCACGCGGCGTACGTCATCGATTCCGGTGCGCGCGGACTCCCGGACGGCGGCGAGCTCGGGGCGTACGTCCTCCGGCACCCGTCGCTCCAGCCCCTTGAGCCCCAGGAGTACGACGGTGAGCGACTGTCCCACCTCGTCGTGGAGCTCCTGGGCGATCCGGTGTCGCTCTGCCTCCTGCGCGGCGAGCGCCTTGGCATTGCTGGTGCTCCGCTCGGTCTCCAGCCGGTCGAGCATCGCGTTGTAGCTGGCCACCAGGCGGGCGCCGGCGCCCTTGCCCGGCGTCGGCAGACGCTGGTCGGGGGAGAGGTGATCGACCGAGTCCATGGTGCGGATCACCCGGTCGATCGGCGCCAGGCTGCGCAGCAGCAGGAGCGCGTTGAGCGTCGCCATCACGACCAGCCCGACCGCCAGCACCACCGCCTCCGAGGCCAGGACGCGCTCGGAGACCCGGGCCGGCGACAGCGCCAGGACCAGGGTGCCGACGCAGAAGAGCGTGCCGTTGGTCAGGCAGACCCGCCAGTAGAGCGGTAGATGACTCATGCCACCAACCCTGACAGGTCCTCTGGCCAGGACTTATGGGTGGCAGCACCCATTCGGATCAGGTCTCCGGTAACGGAGGGTCGATGGCATGGAGCTCAACGCATGATCGTGTACGCAGCGGTGGCCGTCTTCATCGTCACCTACGGCCTCATCGCCACCGAGCGCGTCCACCGCGTCGCCGCCGCCCTGGGTGGCGTCGCCGCGATGGTCGCGCTCGGGATCATCAACGCCGAATCGGCCTTCTTCAGCCATGAGACGGGGGTCGACTGGGACGTCATCTTCCTGCTCTTCGGGATGATGGTGATCGTCGGCGTCCTCAAGCAGACGGGCCTGTTCGAGTTCCTCGCGCTGTGGGCGGTGAAGCACTCCGGCGGCCGACCGGCGCGCCTGGCGACGCTGCTGATCCTGGTCACCGCGGCGCTCTCGCCGATCCTCGACAACGTGACCACCGTGCTGCTGGTCACGCCGGTGACCCTTTCGGTGTGCGAGCGGCTGGGCCTGCGTCCGATGCCCTACCTGATCTCGCTCATCCTGGCCGCCAACGTCGGCGGCACCTCGACCCTGATCGCCGACCCGCCCAACATCATCGTGGCCAGCCGGGCCAACCTGACCTTCGACGACTTCCTGATCCACTCGCTGCCGCTGTGCCTGATCCTGCTGGTCGTCCTGATCGGGCTGGTCCGGGTGCTCTTCCGGCGCGACTTCCGTGGCCGGGTCGAACTGGACGGGCTGATCGAGCCGCCCGCCTCGGCGATCCCGGACCGCGGGCTGCTCTATCGCTGCCTGGCCGTCCTGGCCCTGGTCATGCTCGCCTTCGGGCTGCACACCGAGCTCCACCTGGACCCGTCGATGGTCGCCATGCTCGGCGCCGGCGCGATGGTGGTCGTCTCCCAGACGCAGGCCGAGGCGTTCCTGGAGGAGGTCGAGTGGTCGACCCTGGCCTTCTTCATGGCGCTGTTCGTGCTGGTCGGCGGGCTGGTCGAGGTCGGTGTGATCGGGGCCCTCGGGACGTTCGCCGCCGAGCTGATGGGCGACAACGAGCTCGCCGGGGTGACCGGGCTGATGATCGGCTCGGCGGTCGTCGGTGGATTCGTCGACAACATCCCCTACACCGCGGCGATGGTGCCGATCGTGGAGGAGATGGTCGCCGCGACGCCGTCCTCGGGTGCCGACAGCCCGCTGTGGTGGGCGCTCGTCTTCGGTGCCGACCTCGGTGGCAACACGACCGCCGTCGCCGCCGGCGCCAACGTGGTGGTGCTAGGCCTCGCCGCCAAGGCCGGCCACCCGATCAGCTTCTGGAAGTTCACCAGGTACGGCATCGTGGTGACGATCGTGACGCTGGCCGTCGCCTGGGTCTATGTCGCCCTCCGCTACTTCGTGCTCGCCTGACGCTCCCGGTAAGCGGCAACGGCGTTGCGGTTGGTGCAGGTCGGCGAGCAGTAGCGCTTGGAGCGGTTGCGGGAGAGGTCGACGACCACGCCCGCGCAGCCCTCGTCGGCGCAGATCGAGAGCCGGGACAGCTCGTCGGCGCGGATGACATCGACCATGGCCATCGCGGTCTCGACGGCGATCCTCGTGGCCAGCGGGGCGTCGGTCTCCGTGGCGTGGATGTGCCAGTCGTAGTTCGTGTGGCGGACCAGCTGGGGTGTGGCGCGGTGCTCGGCGAGCATCTCGTTGGTCAGCCGCACGGCCTCGTCGCGCTCGGCCGTGAGGAGATCACGCAGCCGGGCGCGGAGGGCGCGGACCTCATCGAGCTCGGCGCGGTCGCTGTCGTGCCGCCCCGTGTAGTCGTACGTCACGAAGAACTCGTCGAGGGCCTCCACGGTCTCCAGCTCGTCGACCGAACCGGGGGAGAGGGCGAGCGTGTTCGCCAGCGCCGCGGCTGCCTGGAGGCCTACGTCGGTGTCATGGGTGAAAACCATGTTGACACATTACCGCGTCGCTGGGATCGTCATGTGTCATGACGACTTTGACCAATGACGAGGCGGTGCCACAGAGCACGCAGAAGACGCCGCTGGTGGCGGCCGGACTGTTGATGGCGGTCGTCTCGGCGGTCACGTTCAGCCTCTCGGGCCCGCTGGGGCGCGGCCTCTTCGACACCGGCTGGTCGACGGGCGGAGTGCTGGTCTTCCGCGTCGGCATCGGTGCAGTCGTGCTGGCCCCCTTCGCGCTGCGCGCGCTCGCCGGCCGGTGGCGGGGTGTCGCTGCGAGCTGGCGGGTCGTGGTGGCGTACGCACTGCTGGCCATCGTGGTGCCGCAGTTCGCCTTCTTCTCGGCGGTGCAGTGGATGGCGGTCGGGCCGGCGCTGCTGCTGGAGTACATGGGGGTTGTGCTCGTCGTCGCGTGGATGTGGCTGCGGCACGGCGAGCGGCCCTCGCGGCTGACGATGGTGGGTGCGCTGGTCGCGATCGCCGGGCTGGTGCTCGTCCTCGACCTGGTCAGCGGCGCGAACGTGCACCCGCTCGGCGTCCTGTGGGGCTCCGCAGCTGCCGTCGGACTGGCCGGCTACTACGTGCTCAACGCCCACTCCAGCACCACGCTGCCGCCGCTCGCGCTGGCCTGGCTCGGCCTGACCGGCGCCACGCTCCTGCTCGCGGTGCTCTGCCTGGTCGGGGCGATCCCGTTCACGATGGAGACCTCGCCGGTGGTCCTGGCGGGCCTGGAGATGCCGTGGTGGGGGCCGCTGATCGGCCTCGGCGTGCTGACCTGCTCGGTCGCGTACGCCACCGGCATCGCCGCCACCCGAACCCTCGGTTCGCGGCTCTCGTCCTTCGTGGGGCTCCTCGAGGTCGTCTCGGCCGTCGTCGTCGCCTGGCTGCTGCTCGGCGAGGCCCCCGGGCTCATTCAGCTCATCGGCGGGTTGGTCGTGCTGGCAGGGATCGTCGCGGTCCAGCAGGGAGAGCAGTCGACGACCGTCTCCTGACCAAACGCGAAGCGCCGCACGCATCAGCTGCGTGCGGCGCCTCACATGTGGTTGGTGACTAGCGCTCGTCCTGAGCCCTGACGTAGACCTCTCGGACCAGCATCAGGATGGCGGCCGCCGTCGGGATCGCCAGCAGGGCGCCGACGACACCGAGGAGCGAGGCACCGATGAGGGCCGCGATCACCGTGATGACGCCGGGGATGTCGACCGAGCGGGACATGACCCGCGGATAGACGACGTAGTTCTCGAACTGCTGGTAGGCGATGTAGAAGACCACCGCGATGAGGCCCGTCTTCAGATCGGTCGTCGCGAAGGTGATCGCGCAGACGATGACCGCGCCGATGGTGGCCCCGATCATCGGGATCACGTCGGTGATCATGACGACGAAGGCCAGGGCGACGGCGTACTCGCCCATCCCGATGACGAAGAGCAGCACCAGGGTGGACAGACCGGCGCACAGGGCGACGATGAAGGCCCCGGAGACGTAGCCCCCGATGCCGTCGAAGACTCGGTCGCCGAGCTTGCTGACCCGCTCGCGGCGCGAGGCCGGGGCGAGCCGGTAGATGGCGTTCTTCGTCTGATCGTAGGCGGCGATGAAGTAGAGCGTCAGGACGATGACGATGAAGCCCGTGACGAGCACGTTGATCACCGCCAGGCCCACACCGAGCGCCCCACCGAAGGCACTGCTGACGAAGTCGCCGCTGGCGACGTAGTCCTGCACCTTGTCGAGGATCTGGTATTCCTCGTTGAACTGCTGGACGCGCTGGTTGCGCTGGAGCTCCTCGATCCAGTCCGGGACGTTGGCCGAGATCTTGGCGACCTGGTCGCTGATCACCGGCACCAGCGCCACGAAGAAGAGCACGAGGGCGCCCAGCACGCCGAGGATGACGGTCAGGACCGCCCACGGCCGCCGGAAGCCACGCCGCTGCAGGAACACCACCATCGGGTTGATCCCCGCGGCGATGAAGAGCGAGACCACCACCTGGAGGATCACGCTCCCCATCGTGGTGAGGAGGTTGCCCGCTGCGTAGGCCGTCAGCAGACCGAGGCCGAGGAGAAGTCCGAACAGGTAGGGCGAACGGCGGTCGAACGGCGGTCCGGGCTTGCCGAACCGCTTGTCGCGCTCGCTCTCCTCCTCCGGCTCGTCGACGTCGATCGCGGCCTCGCTGTCGACCGTCGCGTCGTCGCTGGAGTCGGTCTGGGCAGACGTCGTCTCAGGACCGTCCGCAGGACGGTCGGCAGCGGCGGCGCTCACCGGCTCTCGGTCGCAGTCTCGGGCTCGCGGATCGCGGTCTTCTCGGAGGGCTCGTCGTAGTCGTCGTAGTCGTCGCCGAGGTCATCGTCCGAGTCGACCAGGGTGACGCCCTCGTCGACCTGGTCCACCAGCTCGCCGTCGACGATGTCCTCGTCCTCGGTGATCGGCTTCGGCGCCTCCAGCTCGGCCGGGTCCTCGGTCTTGCCGAACCCGGAGACCAGGTCGGTGAGCGAGGAGAGCTGAGCGGCGATCGCGTCGCGACGCTTGGTGAGGCGGTCGACCTCGGCCTTGATGATCGCGTGACCCTTCTCGGCCTCGACGGTCGCGGTGGAGGCCAGGTGGTCGGCCTCGGCGCGAGCCTTGGACAGGATCGCCTCGGCGTCGCGGCGGGCGCGGGCGATGATCCCCTCGGACTCCTTGGCCAGCTCGGCGCGCTGGTCGGCGACGTGCTGGGCGGCGATCCGGGCCCGCTCCTCGGCGTCCGCGGCGCGGGTCTCGCCCTCGGTCACGATGCGAGCGGTCTCGGCCATCGCCTGGTCGTGGTGGTCGGCTGCCTCGCGGGCGAGACGCTCACGCTCGACGGCGAGCATCCGCCGGGCCTCCTGGACCTCGCGGTCCGCGCCGGCGCGGGCCTTCTCGACCTCGCGCTGGGTCGACGTACGCAGCTGGGTGACCTCCTGCTGCACGGCGAGCCGGATCTGGTCGGCCTCGCGCTTGGCGGCGGCGAGCAGCTCGTCGCTCTCAGCCTGCACCATCTTGCGGGCCTGCTGGACCTCCGAGGTCACCTTCTCGCGGTGATCGTCGATCTCCTTGTAATGCGTCGTACGCAGCGCCTCGATGTCACGCTGGGCGGACGCCTTGGTCGCGGCAGCCTCACGCTGGGCGGCCTCGCGGATGACCGCGGCCTCCTTCTCAGCGGACTCCTTGACCGCAGCGGCCTCTTCCTCGGCCAGCCGGAGCATCGCGCTCGCTCGACCACCCAGGGAGGCGTAGGAGGGGGCTTCGGTGCCCTGGGTGGCAGCGGCCTTGAGGTCGGCGACCTTGCGCTCGAGCTCGGCGATGCGGCGCTGGGCGTTGCGCAGCGCCGACTGACCCTGGCCGTTGGCCTGGAGCAGCTGCTGCACCCGCGCGTTCACCGTGCCGGGGTCGTATCCGCCACGCCGCACGACCGGGAAGGCTGGGAGTGAGCCTGGAGCCGGTGGAGCCGAGTTGTGGCCGGAGCTGGGCGATCCGGAAGCGCCAGGAACTCGAGGGAGAACCTGCGTCTCCGTCGAGTCCTGGTCGGGCTTCTTCCGAGGCTCTGAAGCCTCGTTGAAGATGGATAGTCCCTCATTCGTCATTTGTGGCGGATTCCTCACACTTTAGGGGGGTTTGTGTCTTGCCCTCTGCTCCCAAAGGGCAAGACTACGGCCGGTCGCCCCTCGCGCAAGGCGAGACCGGCCGTGAATCCAGTCTCAAATGGGCTATTTACCTGGACGCGACGTCTCAGATTCCGCGGAACAGGTTGATCTTGTCGATGTGCGCCGCGCGCTTCTCCTCGTCGAGGACGCCGAGGCCCTCCTCGGGAGCCAGGCAGAGCACGCCGACCTTGCCCTGGTGCTTGTTGTGGTGGACGTCGAGAGAGGCCTGGCCGACCTCTTCGAGGGTGTACGTCCGCGACAGCGTCGGGTGGATCTTGCCCTGGGCGATGAGGCGGTTGGCCTCCCAGGACTCGCGGTAGTTCGCGAAGTGGCTGGAGATGATCTTCTTGAGGTTCATCCACAGGTAGCGGTTGTCGTACTCGTGCATGTAGCCCGAGGTCGACGCGCAGGTGGTGATCGTGCCGCCCTTGCGGGTCACGAACACCGAGGCGCCGAAGGTCTCGCGGCCCGGGTGCTCGAAGACGATGTCGATGTCCTCGCCACCGGTGAGCTCGCGGATGGCCTTGCCCAGGCGCAGCCACTCCTTCGGGTTCTGCTTGGTGCCCTCCTCGTTCCAGAACTTGAAGTCCATCTCGGAGCGGTTGATCACCATCTCGGCGCCCATGTTGCGCACGATCTTGGCCTTCTCCTCGTTGGAGACCACGCAGACCGGGTTGGCGCCGCCGTTGAGGGCGTACTGCGTCGCGAAGCCGCCGAGACCGCCGGAGGCGCCCCAGATCAGGACGTTGTCGCCCTGCTTCATGTTGCCGCCGTTGGCGGAGACGAGCTGGCGGTAGGCGGTGCAGTTGACCAGGCCGGGGGAGGCCGCCTCCTCCCAGGTCAGGTGCTCCGGCTTCGGCATCAGCTGGTTGGCCTTGACCATCGCCACGTCGGCGAGGCCGCCGAAGTTGGTCTCGAAGCCCCAGATGCGCTGGGAGGGGTCCATCATCGTGTCGTTGTGGCCGTCGGGAGCCTCGAGCTCGACCGAGAGGCAGTGGGCCACGACTCGGTCGCCGGGCTTCCACTTGGTCACGCCGGCACCCACGGCCAGCACGACGCCGGACAGGTCGGAGCCGACGATGTGGTAGTCGAGGTTGTGGCGGGCGCCGAGCTCGGACTCCTTGCCGTAGCGCTCCAGGAACCCGAAGGTGGAGACCGGCTCGAAGATCGAGGTCCACACGGTGTTGTAGTTGATCGCGGACGCCATCACGGCGACGACGGCCTCGCCCGGACCGAGCTCGGGGAGGGCGACATCCTCGACGTGGAGGGACTTACGCGGGTCCTTCTCCTTGGTCGCGACGCCCTCGAACATGTCGACCTCGTCCTTGTGGACGGTTGCGGCGCGGTAGTGGTCGGGGATCTCGAGGTTCGCGAACTCCTCGCCCGGCGTATCGCCGGCGAGAATCGCGTCGAGGATGTGCTGCATGGTCGGCTCCTGCGTCGTCGTAGGGGTCGCGGTTGACTCTAGTTCGCTGGACATTACTGGTGAGTAACCGCAATGGCCAGCCTGATGTGACACATGACTCTTGGATCGTTCACGTGCCCTTGTCGGGTCTGGCCTCAGTGGCCGGGGTTCGCGGCCGGCTCGACGAGCTCGACCAGGACGCCGCCGGCATCCTTGGGGTGGATGAAGTTGATGCGCGAGTCCGCGGTGCCGCGTCGCGGTGCGTCGTAGAGAAGGCGTACGCCGCGCTCCTTGAGGATCGCGGAGACCTGCTCCACGTCGGTGACCCGGTAGGCGAGCTGCTGCATGCCGGGGCCGTTGCGGTCGAGGAACTTGGCAATGGTGCTGTTCTCGTTGAGCGGGGCGAGCAGCTGCAGCTTGTTGTCGGAGTCGCCGATCGCGATCATCGCCTCCTCGACGCCCTGCTCCTCGTTGGTCTCGCGGTGGGCGAGCTTCATGCCGAAGGTCTTCTCGTAGAAGTCGATCGCCGCATCCAGATCGGCGACGGCGAGACCGACGTGGTCGATCTGGGTGAACAGGTGCGATGGGATTTCCACGGATGTCATGGGCCTACTCTCCTTGAGGTCGGGCTCAACGGGCACAATGTGTGATGACAGCCACACCAGGCTGCGCTCAACACTCTTCCCACTGAGGTTACTAATTAGTAACCTCAAGGCAGATCAGCACCACCCAACATTCTTGGAGGACCCATGTCCAACGTCATCGTCGCCGGGGCACGTACGCCGATCGGCCGCCTGCTCGGCGGGCTCAAGAGCCTCTCCGCGGCCGATCTGGGCGGCATCGCCATCAAGGGCGCCCTCGAGAAGGCGGGCGTCTCGCCGGATCAGGTCGACTACCTGATCATGGGCCAGGTCATCCAGGCCGGTGCCGGCCAGAACCCGGCGCGCGCCGCGGGCATCGCCGGCGGGCTGCCGATGAACGTGCCCTCGATCACCATCAACAAGGTCTGCCTCTCCGGCCTCAACGCCATCGCCACGGCCGACCAGCTGATCCGGGCCGGCGAGGCCGAGGTCATCGTCGCGGGTGGCATGGAGTCGATGACCAACGCGCCGCACCTGCTGCCGAAGTCCCGCGAGGGCTTCAAGTACGGCGACACCACGCTGGTCGACTCGATGGCCTACGACGCGCTCTACGACCAGGCCACCAAGCAGGCGATGGGCGGGCTGACCGAGCAGATCAACGCCGAGGGCGTGAAGCTCACCCGCGAGGAGCAGGACGCCTTCGCCGCCACCTCGCACCAGCGCGCCGCCGCGGCCCAGAAGAACGGCCTCTTCGACGACGAGATCGTCCCGGTCTCCATCCCGCAGCGCAAGGGCGACCCGATCGTGATCAGCGCGGATGAGGGCGTACGCGGCGACACCACCGCCGAGTCGCTCGGCAAGCTCCGCCCGGCGTTCTCCAAGGACGGCACCATCACCGCCGGATCCGCCTCGCAGATCTCCGACGGCGCTGCCGCCGTCGTGGTCATGTCGAAGGAGAAGGCCGAGTCGCTGGGTCTGGAGTGGCTGGCCGAGATCGGCGCCCACGGCATGGTCGCCGGTCCCGACTCCTCGCTGCAGCTGCAGCCGGCCAACGCCACCGCGAAGGCTCTCGAGAAGGAGGGCATCACCGCCGCCGACCTCGACCTCGTCGAGTTCAACGAGGCGTTCGCGGCCGTCGGCATCGAGTCCACCAAGAAGCTCGGCCTCGACCCCGAGAAGGTCAACGTCAACGGCGGTGCGATCGCCCTCGGTCACCCGGTCGGCATGTCCGGTACGCGGGTCGTGCTCCACCTCGCCCAGGAGCTCAAGCGTCGCGGCGGTGGCACCGGTGCCGCCGCGCTGTGTGGCGGTGGCGGTCAGGGCGACGCCCTGATCGTGCGTGTTCCCAAGGCCTGAGCCATTTCTGATGTGAGCGACCTGGTCGCGCGCGCCCGGGGCGGTGAGCCCCGGGCGGTCGCGCGGCTGGTGTCGTACGTCGAGAACGCCCCGGTCGGCGGGGGAGAGCGGCTCCGCGAGGTGATGGCCGCGCTCGCGCCTCACGGTGGGCACGCCCACATCGTGGGGCTCACCGGCGCGCCCGGGGTGGGGAAGTCGACCACCACCTCCGCGCTGGTCCGCGAGCTGCGCTCCGAGGGGCGCACGGTGGCGGTGCTGGCCGTCGACCCGTCCTCGCCGTTCTCCGGTGGTGCGCTGCTGGGGGACCGGATCCGGATGACCGACCACGCCACCGATCCGGGCGTCTTCATCCGCTCGATGGCCTCCCGAGGTCACCTCGGCGGGCTGGCCTGGTCGGCGCCGCAGGCGATCCGGGTGCTGGACGCGGCCGGTTTCGACGTCGTGCTGGTCGAGACCGTCGGTGTCGGCCAGTCGGAGGTCGAGATCGCCGGGCTCGCCGACACCACCGTGGTGCTGGTCGCGCCCGGCATGGGGGACGGCATCCAGGCCGCGAAGGCCGGGATCCTGGAGATCGGCGACCTCTATGTCGTCAACAAGGCCGATCGCGACGGCGCGACCAAGGTCCAGCGCGACCTGCGCGGGATGCTGCGCCTGACCGACCGCACCGAGGGGTCCTGGACCCCGTCCGTCCTCACTGCCGTCGCCCAGTCCGGCAAGGGCCTGGCCGAGGTCGTCGGCGCGCTCGACGAGCACCGCGACTGGCTGCGCTCCAGCGGGACGCTGGAGCTGCGGCGTACGCGACGGGCCCGTGCCGAGGTCGAGGCCATCGCCGTCGAGACCCTCCGCGCGCGATGGTCGACCGTGGGCTCGGCCGGCGACCTCGACGCACTGGCGGCCGAGGTGGTCAAGGGCGTACGGGACCCGTACGCCGCGGCCGACACGCTCCTCGACGACTAGCCTTTCGGCAGGAGTTGTCCCGGCGTACGGCCTGTTCTCTCGCCACGGGTTCTGCGGAGTCACTATCGTGGCCTGTGTGAACCTCTTCGGTGTCGACATCTCCAAGCACCTTCTGCGAGACGAAGGTGAGGTCGTCGTCGACGAGGTCACCCATCACTGGGTCTCCTACATCAAGCCGGTCGCCTACGCGATCCTCGGGCTGGCGCTGATGATCGTGGCGGCGACGATCGACATGAACGTCGCCTGGATCATCGTGCTGCTCGCGTTCGGGCTGGTTGGCTACGCATTCTGGCGGGCTCTGGTGATCAGCCGGGACCGGTTCGTAGTCACCAACATGCGCATCTTCCGCGTCCACGGCGTGCTCTCGAGCGAGTTGGCGACCATGCCGCTGGCCCGAGTTCTCGACATCACGGTCAAGCAGTCGTTCACGGGCCAGATCTTCAACTACGGCCACTTCGTCTTCGAGTCTGCCGCTCAGGAGCAGGGCCTGAACAACATCTACTTCGTCGGGCGGCCCACCGAGCGTGACCTGACCATCCAGCGCGTCGTCCAGCGTGCGGGTCTCCGCGGCAGCGTGGGATAAACCACCGCCGGTTGGCCGCTGCGCTGGTCTCTCCTCATAGGATTGAGAACATGACGCAGCAGCCGTTCTCCCGTCCCGGAGCCGTCGACCTCTCCGGGCTCGCCAGCACCACTCCCGCACAGGACGCCGGCTTCGGCGGTCCGGCCGATGCGGCTCCCGCCCAGGGACGCAGCGCCGGCTCCTACACCGTCGAGATCGACGAGCAGATCTTCCAGTCGGTGCTCGAGGCGTCGATGACCGCTCCGGTCGTCCTGGTCTTCTACTCGGCCTCCCGCGCCCCCGAGAGCGTCACCTACGCGGGCGACGTGTCGACGGTCGTGGAGGAGTACGACGGCCGCTTCCTGGTCGGCCTGGTCGACATCGACAAGAACCCGCAGATCGCGCAGGCCCTGCAGGTGCCCCAGGTGCCGCTCCTCTACATCCTGCTCGACGGCCGGCCGGTCACCCAGCCGATCCCGGGCGCGCTCAACCTCGAGGAGCTGCGTACGGTCTTCCAGCAGCTCGGGCAGCAGCTCACGACCCAGGGGATCGGCGGGCGGCACAAGCCCAACGCCCTCGGCGGAGCTGCCGCGACCGAGGACGGAGAGGAGCCGGCTCTCGACCCGCGCTACGCCCCGGCTCAGGACGCGCTGGAGCGCGGCGACATCGACGCCGCCGTGGCCGAGTACGAGAAGCTGATCGCCTCCAACCCCGCCGACTCCGAGGCCGCCGCCGGGCTGGCGATGGCCAAGGTGCTGCAGCGTACGCAGGGGGTCGACCTCAACGCCGCCCGTGCCGCCGCCGCGGCCGCTCCCGACGACGTCGAAGCGCAGACGCTCGTCGCCGACCTGGACCTGCTCGGCGGCCACGTGGAGGACTCCTTCATCCGGCTGGTCGAGCTGGTGCGGCGTACGTCCGGGGACGAGCGCAACAAGGCGCGCGAACACCTGCTGGGCCTCTTCGCCGCGGTCGGCAACGACGACGAGCGCGTGCTCAAGGGCCGTCAGTCGCTGGCCTCTGCGCTGTTCTGAGCCGCGAGGGCCGTCAGCACGGCGTTGACCGCCGGTGACGCGGCCATCGTGCGCCGGTGCAGCGCGAGGATCTCGCGCGTGGGGACCGGGTCGACGACACGTACCGCGACCAGGTCCTCACCCAGCGCCGCACGCCCCATGCGGGGGATGAGCGCGATCCCGAGGCCGGCTCGCACCAGGGCGAGATGGCTGTCGAACTCCATCGAGACATGCGCGATGCGCGGCAGGTGACCGGTGCCGGCGTACATCCGGTTCAGCCACTGCCGGCAGATGGTGCCCTCCGGAGTCGCGATCCAGTCCTCGGCGACGAGGTCGTGCGGGGTCACCTTGGCGAGCTGGGCCAGCGGATGGTCGCGATGGGCGATCACGTCGGCGATGTCGCGGTGGATCTCGGTGGTGACGAGATGGTCGGGGATGGAGAGCGGCACATCGCCCCAGGAGTGCACGACGCCGATCTCGCTGTGACCGGTGGCGACCAGGTCGATGGTGTCCCACGGCTCGCGCTCGGAGAGGGTGAGGGCGAGGTCGG
>JALZDD010000392.1 GCA_030862715.1 Actinomycetota bacterium
AGGTGCTCGCGGCGGCCCGCCGGGCACTCACCGAACGTGCTGGCCTGCGGAACGAAGTCGGCCACCTCGCCTGTCTGGACCAGTTGCTGAGCCAGGAACGGACCCCAGCCGATAGCCTTCTGGACGCATATTCGCGCACCGGCCTGATGTACCACCCGGAAGGACTTCGTTGACTGATCTGCCCGCCGACCTGACCGCTGACCAACTCATGACTCAGCTCGCAGAGGCCGACGTCGCGATCTGTGGAGCAGGCCCGATCGGCGCCGCGACGGCCATCTTCCTGGCCCGGCGCGACCTGCAGGTGGTCCTCATCGACCACGATCCCGCCGATGACCCCGCCCATGTCGCGACCTACCGCTACTCGGGCGGCAGCATCCGGTGGACGTGGCCCGACCCGGTCAAGCGCGAGATGACGACTCAGACCGAGCAGTTCATCCGCGGCGCCGCGGCCGGCGCGGAGCTGGGCATGATCGAGAACACCTACCACCTGCTGCACACCGGAGAGCACATCCCGGCCCTCAACGTCTCCGCGACCGGGCTCGTCGGCCTGCTCCGCGACCAGGCGCAGGAAGCGGGAGCGACGTTGGTCGACGCGCTCGTCACCGGCGTACGCCCTGACGGCAGCGGTCATGTGGTCGAGACCTCGCGCGGCGCGATCCGCGCCGGCCGGGTCCTGGGCGCGATGGGCGCGGCGAACGCCTCGGTGTTCCCGCAGGTCAGTGCGGAGGCAGAGAAGCGCCAGCTGTTCGTGCTCGACCTCCCGGTTCCCCCCGAACGGGAGCAGCTGCCCCACACGATCGTGCCGATCGGCGACGGCTTCGGCTACGTCTTCGTCAAGCTCATCGACGGTCGGCTGCGCGTCGTCGTCGGGCAGGAGGACATCGTCGAGGACGAGGACACCTCGGGCCCCGTCGACCACTGGAAGGAGATCCTCGACAGCGGGCTCGCCACGACGCTCCCCTGGCTCCGTGATGCCCGCGTCGACGACATCCTCTGGGGCGTCGACACCGCACAGAAGACGCTGGTGGTCGACGAGCCCAGCCCAGGCGTCCTCGTCGCCAACTGCGGCAGCGCCATCCGCTCCGCGGCCTGGCTGGGACGTACGCTCGCTGAACGGCTTGCGCTCGGGAACTGACGACCGGCCGCGGCCGGGGTGAATCCTTTTGCGCGCTGGACCACTCCTACCTGCGACAGCCCGCGCCGCGGGCAGAACAGATAGGAACACACGTGATCGACGTAGGAACCACGATCGAGAACACCTCCGTCCAGCTGAGCGACGGAACGGCCGCCGATCTCCTCGGCGAAGGCCACCGGGGCACGCTCATCTACCTCATGCGAACCACGACCTGCATGATCTGCAACGCCCACGTACGCACCCTCACGTCCAACGCGAAGGACTTCCGCGACCGAGGCGTTCGGGTCCTGATCGCTGTCCCAGAGGAAACAACCGCGGCCCAGGCATGGGTGGACCGGCGGCAGATCCCGTTCCCCGTCGTCCCCGGCCTCCACGGTGACCTCGGCCTCGCCCGCCGTCTGCTCGGCTCGATGATGCAGTCCGGCACCGTCATCGTGGACGCCACCGGCCGGGTCATGTACGCGGACATCGTCACCATGCCGACCGGCGGATACCGTCACCGCGATGCCCTCGCGGCGCTCGACGCCCTGCCGCAACGCGCGGGGTGATCATGCTGAACCAGCAGACGGATTCCCAGGGGCGGCACGAGACCGTCGGGAGTACGCGCCGCCCGTGGCCCGACATGGCCGTCGTCCAGTCAGCGCAGGCCGGCGACGAGGCCTCGATCTCGGTGCTCATCGAAGGGGCCCACCCGCACGTACGGCGGTTCGCCGCGTCGCTGTGCATGAGCGAACAGGACGCAGAGGATGCGACGCAGGAGGCGCTGGTCATCCTCTATCGGAAGATCGGGACGCTGCGAGCGACCGGGGCGTTGGCGTCGTGGATGTTCACCATCGTGCGCAACGAATGCGTTCGTCGCTGGACCATCAGCAGGAGGCAAGTCCTCGCCGAGGTGACCGATCTGCCCCTTCGGGCGAGCTCGTCGGCGGAGGAGGCCGCGTTGGCAGGAATCGAGGCTCGCCTCGTCTCCGCGGCCATCGCGGGGCTTCCACCCGACCAACGACAGGTGTTGCTGTTGCGCGACGTACACGGCTACAGCGGCAGATCGGTCGCGAAGCACCTGGGGCTGAGCCTGCCTGCGATGAAGTCACGCCTGCATCGAGCCCGAGCAGCGCTCCGGGCCGGCCTCGAAGAGACGGCCTAGCTGCTCAGCTCAGCCGAGTTCGGCCCGGGTCGGCGGGTTGGCACCGGCGCGCGAGACGGTGATCGCCGCCGCCCGGACGCCGTGGGCGAGCACCTCGCGCCGATCGCGCTCGAAGTCGTCCCAGAGGGCGTCGACGAGGCCCGCAGAGAAGGTGTCGCCGGCACCGATGGTGTCCACGACCGTCACCTTCTGAGCCGCCACGTCGATCCGCTCGGACGCGGTGATCCAGCTGGCGCCGTCGCCGCCGCGGGTCACCGCGACCGCACCGGCACCGAGCTCGAGCAGCCGCGCGGCCGCCTTGTCGAGCCCGATCCCTGGGTAGAGCGTCTCCAGGTCCTCGTCGCTCGCCTTGACCACATCGGCGTACGCCGCCGCCCGCTCGATCCGCGAGACGACCTCCTGGCCGGTTCCGGTCAACGTGGGCCGCATGTTGATGTCGTAGAGGACCCGGACGGAGTCGGGGAGCCCGTCGAGCAGCGCGAAGACCGTCTCCGCGCCCGGCGAGAGCACGGGCGCGAGCGAGCCGACGTGGACGAACCGCGGGGTCCCCACCGCGATCTCCCCGAGCTTCCACTCCAGGTCGAAGACGTACGTCGCCGACCCATCGGCAGTGATCGTGGCCTGCGCGGTCGAGGTGCGCGCCAGCACGTGCGGGTCGCACGCCATCCGGACCCCGGAGTCGGCCAAGTGGGCGGCCAGCGCCTGCCCACGGGCGTCGTCGGCGTAGGAGGCCGCGTAGCGCACCGGACGGCCGAGCCGGCCCAGCGCCACCGCGACGTTGGCGCCGCTCCCGCCGGGATGGTCCTTGGTCACTCCGTCGGACGTGGTGACCACGTCCACCAGCGCCTCACCTACCACCAAGACGTCGGCAGCGGCATTGTCACGATCCAGGCTGGTCACGGCGGCAGATTAGCAACTCGGCGTACAAACGAATTTTCCGGGGTTGACCAGCAGAAACCGCCTACTGTCCAGTAACCCACCGCGGATGGGCAACCGCTCTAGACCGCGTGCGACCATTGAGGACGTGACCGAAGAATCCACCGAGACGACTGGTGGTCCGCAGGGCCCGACCCCCGCCCAGCCGACCGTAATCCACGAGGGTCTACCGACCCAGCTTCCGGACATCGATCCCGAAGAGACCAGTGAGTGGCTCGGCTCGTTCGACGCGATGCTCGAGTCGAGCGGACGCGAGCGAGCCCGCTACATGATGCTGCGTCTGCTGGAGCGAGCCCGAGAGAAGTCCGTCGGGGTCCCCGCACTGCGAAGCACCGACTACATCAACACCATCCCCTCCGACCGCGAGCCGTGGTTCCCGGGCGATGAGGACATCGAGCGACGCATCCGGGCCTTCATCCGCTGGAACGCCGCCGTCATGGTCTCCTCCGCCAACCGCAAGGGCCTCGAGGTGGGCGGCCACATCGCCACCTACCAGTCCTCCGCGAGCCTCTACGAGGTCGGCTTCAACCACTTCTTCCGGGGCAAGGACCACCCCGGTGGCGGCGACCAGGTCTTCATCCAGGGCCACGCCTCCCCCGGCATCTACGCGCGTGCGTTCCTCGAGGGCCGGCTCACGGAAGAGCAGCTCTTCCGCTTCCGCCAGGAGGTGCAGCACGGCGTCGGCCAGGGCATCTCCTCCTACCCGCACCCGCGCCTGATGCCGGACTTCTGGGAGTTCCCGACGGTCTCGATGGGCCTGACCGGGATCAACTCGATCTACCAGGCGCGGTTCAACCGCTACCTGCAGAACCGCGGCATCAAGGACACCTCCGACCAGCGCGTGTGGGCCTTCCTCGGCGACGGCGAGATGGGTGAGCCCGAGTCGCTCGGCGCCATCCGGGTCGCCGCCCGTGAGGAGCTCGACAACCTGGTCTGGGTGATCAACTGCAACCTGCAGCAGCTCGACGGCCCGGTGACCGGCAACGGCAAGGTCATCCAGGAGCTGGAGTCCAACTTCCGCGGTGCCGGCTGGAACGTCATCAAGGTCATCTGGGGCCGCGAGTGGGACCAGCTGCTCGCCAAGGACGTCGACGGCGCCCTGGTCAACAAGATGAACTCCACCCCCGACGGCCAGTTCCAGACCTACTCGGTCGAGACCGGTGCCTACGTCCGGGAGAACTTCTTCGGCTCCGACCCGCGCCTGCGCAAGATGGTCGAGCAGATGAGCGACGAGCAGATCCGCAAGCTCCCCCGCGGCGGCCACGACTACCGCAAGGTCTACGCGGCCTTCGACGCGGCCACGAAGACCGTCGGGCAGCCGACCGTCATCCTCGCCCACACCATCAAGGGCTGGACGATCGACGCTCTGGAGGGCAAGAACGCCACCCACCAGATGAAGAAGTTGACCATGGCGGACCTGAAGAAGTTCCGCGACCGTCTGCTCCTGCCGATCTCCGACAAGGAGCTCGAGGCGACCTACGAGCAGACCGGTGCGGCCCCGTTCTTCAACCCGGGTCCGGAGTCGGCCGAGATCGAATACATGATGGAGCGCCGCAAGCAGCTCGGCGGCCCGCTCCCCCAGCGCCGGGTCGAGTTCAAGCCGCTCACCCTGCCGGGCGAGAAGGTCTACGCCGAGCTCAAGCAGGGCTCCGGCAAGAACAAGATCGCCTCCACGATGGCCACCGTCCGGCTCCTCAAGGACTGGATGCGTGACCCGGAGATCGGCAAGCGCATCGTGCCGATCGCGCCCGACGAGTACCGCACATTCGGCATGGACGCGATGTTCCCGAGCGCGAAGGTCTACAACCCCGGCGGTCAGCAGTACGAGAGCGTCGACCGGAAGTTGTTGCTCTCCTACAAGGAGTCCGCGCAGGGCCAGCTCCTGCACGAGGGCATCTCCGAGGCGGGGGCGCTGGCTTCGGCGACCGCTGCCGGCACGGCGTACGCCACTCACGGCGAGCCGATGATCCCGTTCTACATCTTCTACTCGATGTTCGGGTTCCAGCGCACCGGTGACTCGATCTGGGCGATGGCCGACCAGCTGGCCCGCGGCTTCCTGATCGGTGCAACGGCCGGACGCACCACCCTCACGGGTGAGGGACTGCAGCACGCCGACGGCCACTCGCCGCTGCTCGCGGCCACCAACCCGGCCGTCGTCCACTACGACCCGGCGTTCGCCTACGAGATCAGCCACATCATGCGGTCCGGCCTCGAGCGGATGTACGGCGAGACCGAGGAGCACCCGCACGGCGAGGACGTGATCTTCTACATCACCGTCTACAACGAGCCGGTGGTGCAGCCGGCCGAGCCGGAGGACCTCTCCGTGGAGGCCCTCCTGAAGGGCATGTACCGGTTCGGTACCGGCAGCAGCGACGGGCCGGTGGTGAAC
>JALZDD010000398.1 GCA_030862715.1 Actinomycetota bacterium
TTACGGGTTCTCCGGTCTGGCCGTCGACCCGCGGAAGCCGTCCACGGTGATGGTGACCACCCTCGACCGCTGGTGGCCTGACGACGAGATCTACCGGAGCACCGACGGCGGCGCGCACTGGAAGGCACTGGCCGACAAGTCGAAGCGGAACGCCTCCGGCGCTCCGTACGTCGGTACCGACACCGGGCACTGGATGACCGCCCTGGCCATCGACCCCTTCAACTCCGGGCACGTGCTGTACGGCACCGGCAGCGGCATCTGGCGCAGCAAGGATGCCAACGCCTCCGACAGCGGCGGCACCAGTCACTGGACCGTGGGGGCCCGAGGTCTTGAGGAGACCGCGGTGCTGGACGCGATCGCCCCGCCCGGGGGTGCCACCGTCATCTCCTCCATGGGTGACCTGGGAGGTTTTCGCTACGGCTCCTCCGGCTCCCTGGCCAAGGTGCCCACCGGGCGACTCAAGAACCCGATGATGGTCACCAGCACCGACATCGACTTCGCCCAGTCCAAGCCCTCGGTGATGGTCCGCGTCGGCCGTGGCGCCGAGCAGGACGGCGCCTACTCCACCGACGGCGGCAGCAGTTGGCGGGGCTTCAAGTCGGAGCCGGTCGGCAGTGCCGACAGCGGCCAGGCCGCGCTCGCGGCGGACGGCTCCGCCATCGTCTGGACCGAGGAGGGTCAGGCCCCGTACCGCTCGACCGACAAGGGGGCGAGCTGGTCGAAGGTCAGCGGTCTGGGCACCGGCGCCGTGGTCGTCGCCGACCGCTCCTCGGCCAGGACCTTCTACTCACTGTCCGACGGCACGCTCTACGCCAGCACCGACGGCGGCGCGAGCTTCGCCGCCCGCGCCACCAACCTGCCCACCGGCCGCCTCACTGCCGTGCCCGGCATCGCCGGGGACCTGTGGATCGCCGGCAGTGACAAGGGACTGTTGCACTCGACCGACGGCGGCCGGAACTTCACCACGCTCAAGTCCGTGCAGTCCGCCTCCGCCCTCGGCTTCGGCAAGGCAAAGCCGGGCACGGGTTACCAGGCCCTGTACCTGATCGGCACCGTCAAGGACGCCACCGGAGTCTTCCGCTCCACCGACAAGGGCGCCACCTGGCTCCGCGTCAACGACAACGCCCACCAGTGGGGCGCCATCGGCGCCGTCGGCGTCATCACTGGCGATCCCGACACCTACGGCCGCGTCTACATCGGCACCAACGGACGCGGTCTGCAGTACGGCGACCCGTCCTGACGCCACGACCCATCGAGCCCCGGGTCGGCCTGTCAGCAGGCTGACCCGGGGCGGCAACCTTTTCGGCGCCGGCGGCAACTGCGCTGCGGAACGTCGACTCGATCTACCGAACGGATGGACATGAGGACAACAAATCATGGCGCGGCGCAGCCGCTGCGCAAGCACCGGCGGGCCATCGGCATTTCGCTGGCGCTGCTGGCTGTCGGCGTTGTGGCCTGCCTCGCCACCGTGCTCCTCACCGGGGGCAGCACCGACGCCTGGCGTACCACCGACGGATCCGTCATCGCTGCGTCGGCGAGCGGCTCTCCGACCGCGGCACCCGACGCCACGATCGCATCGACGCAGCCTCCAGTCGCGAGTCCGCTGCCATCGCCCCGCGGAACCCGAACGCCGGCGGCCAAGAGCAGGCCGCGCACGGGATCCGCGGAGTCCACCGGGTCGTTGACTGGTCGGATCAGGCCCGGCATCCGTTACCGGGGCGTCGCGACCGCCTACGAGGCGGGTGACGGGAATGGCGCCTGCCTCTACGGTCCGTCCGACGACCTCATGGTCGCGGCGATGAACCAGACCGACTACGAGTCGGCCAGGGCATGCGGGGCGTACGTCCTGGTCCGTGCTGCCAACGGGGCTTCCATCAAGGTGCGGATAGTCAACGTGTGCCCCCTGCCCTGCAAACCCGGGCAGATCGACCTCAGCCAACAGGCGTTCGCCAAGCTCGCCGACCTCAAGGTCGGCCGGCTCCCGATCACCTGGAAGCTGCTGAGCCCCGCCGCGTCCGGCACCATCTCGATCCGATACAAGGACGGGTCCAGCCAGTGGTGGTGCGGCGTCCAGGCGATCGGCCACCGCAACCCGTTGGCCGCGCTCGAGGTCCGGACCGCCAACGGCTGGCGAAAGCTGCAGCGCACCGGCTACAACTACTTCCTCGCCACCGACGGTAGGGGATGCGGCAGTGCGATCAGGATCACCGACATCTACGGTGAACGGCTGACCATCCGCGGGATCGCCCTCAAACCGGACGTCGCGCAGCCGAGCGGGGTCCAGTTCGCCCGGCATTGATCGGTGAGGGGCGCTGCTACGCTCAGCCGATTGTTAACGCGCACATCGCAGGGAGAGGGCAACCGCGGGAGATGCTCGCCGACGACGACGTGTCCGCAGAGTTCCACGATTTCTTCGAACGCCACTACGCCGAACTGGCCCGTCTCGCCTACCTCCTGACTGGCGAGAAGGATGCGGCGGACGACCTCGCCGCCGATGCGCTGGTCGCCCTGTGGCAGCGCTGGGACCGGTTGCGGGCAGCGCAACATCCGGTCGCCTACGCCCGCGGCGTAGTGGCCAATCTGGCGCGAGAAAGGATCCGGAGCAGCGTGCGCGAGCGACGACGAGTAGCGCTGTTCTCGTCCCTCAGTACGGAACTGGTGGACGGGCCGGACGCTGCTGCCGTGCTGGACGTCCGAGCCGCGCTCACCCGGCTGCCGTTCCGCAAGCGGACGTGCGTGGTCATGCGCCACGCCCTCGACCTGTCGGAGAAGGAAACCGCCGCTGCGCTGGGCATCTCGGTCGGTACGGTGAAGAGCCAGACTTCGAAGGGGATGGCCGAGCTGGAACGGTTGCTCGGCGCGGAAACGGTCGGCGAAATGGCAACAGGGGGGAGGAACCGATGAACGACGAGATCAGCCGACGGCTGCGAGAGACC
The DNA here is from genome assembly GCA_030862715.1 of Actinomycetota bacterium. Next base: position 2,937 of record JALZDD010000398.1, read on the forward strand.
GCCGCGGCTCACGAACCCAACCGCGCAAGGATCCTGGCCCGTGTGGAGCGCGGCGCGGCCGACCCCAGTGTCCGGCATCCCACACGTTCGATCGCGAGGTCAGGGCCCCGGGCAGCAATAGTCGGTCTCGTCGCCGCCGCCACCCTGGCGACCGGCGGTCTCGCCGTCGCCGTCGCCGCCATCGGCGGAGATCCGTTGCTGCCGGCCACCACACCCGCACCCACTCCCACGGCCCCGTCCGCGACCGTCAAGTCCACTCCGACGCCATCAGCCCGCCCCACCACCACCGCTCCGGCCCCTGCCCCGGCCCCCACTTCGGGCAGCGCGCGACCAACTCCGTCGGACGGCAGCCGGGTCAAGAACGGGCCGTTGTGGTCCGAAGGCTCGTTGGGCGCCAACAGCAACATCTACTGGGCTCAGAGCAACCTGACCCTCAAGACCACCAAGCCGCTCACCTCGGTCACCGTGGAAATGCGCATTGCCCAGACCGGCGGCGTGCGAAACACCGGCCATTGGCGGACCCTGCCGAGCGACGACTTCACCGTCACCGTTCAGGAGTCCGGCGATGCGCTGCTCTACCGCTGGGCCCTCAAGCCGGGCCGCACTGTGCCGGCCGGGCAGCACGTGTTCGCCGGCCAGTACAACCACGCGACTGGCGCCCGCGACCTCGAGCGCGACAGCTACCACGTCGACGCCCAGAGCTCAGGCGGTTCCTTCGCAGTCTGGGGAGGGTTCACCCCGGCCCGGTGAGGCTGGACTGACTGCCGTGTCGTCAGGGCTCGAGGATCTCCTTGAGCCTGGCCAGGTCCTTGGTCGTCGCTCGCCGCATCGCCCGCTCCATCACCGGCGCGGCGACCCGAGAGAAGCCGGACGGGTTGCCGCGGTTGCGCAAGGTCATCTGGGTGCCGCCCTTCCCCGCCGGCTCCCAGGTGTAGGTCGTCTCCATCGGGAACGGTCCGTCGGCCGTACGCATCACGAGCCGCTCCCCCGGCACCCACTCGACCACCTCGTACGTGTAGGCCAGGCGACGCCCGAGGAACTGCGCGACGAAGTCCATCCGCGACCCGACCCGCATCGGCGGCTCCGTACGCCAGTCGACCGAGCGGATGTTGGCGTACCAGGTCGGGGCGTTGCTCGGGTCGCCGGCGTACGCAGAGACCTCGGCCGGCGATCGCCGAATCACCGTCTCCACCAGCACGTCCACGCTCATGGCCCCATCGTCCTCCGAAATCGGGCAGTTGTCCTCCGCCACGGTCGGCGCTTGTGCGTTGAGCATTGTTCGCCCTGAAGACGCCTCGACCAGGGCCCGGATCTCTAGCGTATGTCGCGCACATTTCCATCTGCCGAGACTCCAGAAGGACTCCACCATGGATCGTCGCAACTTCCTACGTGCCGCCGTTGTCGGCGCTGGAACCGTCGCCTTCGGGTTCAGCGTCACTCGTCCCGCCATCGCCTACCCAGCCAAGACCGGACCGAGCCCCTATGGCGCTCTCCTGGCCGCCGACGCCAACGGCATCATGCTGCCGGCAGGGTTCACCAGCCGGGTGGTCGCCCGCTCGACGAGGACCGTCGCGAACACCGGATACACCTGGCACAGCGCCCCGGACGGCGGGGTCTGCTTCGCCGACGG
>JALZDD010000400.1 GCA_030862715.1 Actinomycetota bacterium
GGTCGGTGGTCTCGTCGGCAGCCACCCACAGCGAGGAGACCCCGCCGTCCAGGTCGACCAGAGCGGCCTCGTTGGCCGCCTTGGCGTCCAGGCCGGAGAGACCGGAGACGAGCGAGCGGATGTCCCAGGCGCCGGCGCGCGTAGGACGGGCCGCGTCGGCGAAGGGCTCTCCCGGCAGGCCGAGGGGGGCGATCCGGAGTCCGTCGAGAGAGGTGCGGGTCAGCTTGTCCCAAACGAGCGAGTCGGCGTCGTCGGCCGTCAGCCGACCGCTCTTGCGGAGGACGGCAGCAGTCGCCGCCTCCCACTCTGCCTGGGAATGGGCATCCGCCGGCTGGGCAAGGCGCAACGAGTCGTCGCGAGCGGCGTCGTTCATGGGTCGAACCTTAGGCCGATGAAGTGGCGGTGACCACAAAGTGTGAGGTTTACAACCGCTCACTGAGACACGCCGTTAGGTTGACCGCCGTGAAGGTACGCACTCCGGCCGGGCAGGTCTATCGGATCACCCGGCGCTGGGTCCCGTGGCAGCGGAAGTCGCGCCGCATGAGTCTCGACGGATTCGACGTCCCCAGCCCGCCCTCCGGGGACGATCCGATCAGCGCGATCCTCATGGTGGTCTGGCTCGTCATCGCGCTGCCGCTCCTCGTCGTCGCCGTCGCGGTCATGCTGCTGACCGGCATCGAGCTCCTCCTCCTGCTCGCGATCCTCCCCTTCGCCGTCGGCGCCCGGGTCGTCTTCGGCCGCCACTGGACCGTCGAAGTCCGCCGCGCCTTCACCCCCATCCACGAGGAGCGCGCGGGCAGCTGGACCGCCAGCGGCGTACGCATCACCGAGCTGGCGCGGGAGATCGAGTCGGGCAACATCCCCGCGGACACCCTCGCCAAGCGGTCCTAGTCCCGCCAGAGACGTAGCAGCGGCAGGCCGGTGTAGACCAGCACCCAGACAGGCCAGAAGAAGCCGCGTCCGGTGAGGTGCCAGAGCACGACGGCGATGGCGCCGCAGATCAGGAACACCGACAGATCGCGTACGAGACGAGGGCCGGCCCCGCGAGGCGGAGCGGGATCCTCACCCAGGTCGTCGACCACCGCCGCAAGGTCGGCGGACCGGGCCGCACCCCACACCGTCGCGGCACGCGACTCCAGCTCGGGCGCGTCGATCCTCCCCGCGGCGTACGCCTCGACGAGCCGCGCACGTGCGGCCTCGCGCTCCAGGTCACCGACCCTCATCACAGGCCTTCGAGGTCGAGAGCCCGGCCGGCGGCGTACAGGTCCTTGGGGCAGGTCGAGGCGGCACAGTCCTGGTAGCGAGACGCCAGCCGAGCGAGCGCCTTCACGGTCTCCGCGACCGACGGGTCAGCGGCGAGGTTGTGCTGCTCATAGGGGTCCGAGGAGCGGTCGTAGACCTCGACCTGGCCGGTGTGCAGGCGGGCGTAGGTCCAGGAGCCGACCCGGACGCCGGACCACAGCTGCCTGCTCCCGTCGGTCACCCGCCAGCCGCTGATCGGGACCGCGCGGACCTGCTCGGGCGCGCTCAGCCACGGCATGATGTCGATCCCGTCCGGCGCTCGAGGTGGCCGAGCCCCGGCCGCAGCCAGCAGGGTCGCGGCGAGATCCGGGTTGGTGACCGGGGTGCGCACCGTCCGGCCGCGCGGCACCCCGGGACTGCTCATCAGCACCGGGATCCGCAGCGACTCGTCGTAGTGCCACAGCTTGCCGTTGAGGTTGTGGTAGCCGTTCGAGAAGCCGTTGTCGGAGGTGAAGACGACCAGCGTCCGCTTCAGCTCACCGCTGCGCTTGAGCGAGCCGATCAGCGAGGCGATGTTGCGATCCAGGCTGCGGGTGGCCTCGAGGCGGCGCTGATAGGCGATCCGGAGCGCGTCCTTCTTCCGCGGGTTGAACTTCCCGCGTCCGGGCGAGCCCTTCGCATAGCCGGAGGTGTCCTCGGGCAAGAGGTTGGGCCGCGCCGGGATCTGCACGTTGTCGTAGAACCCGCGGTCCTGGGTGTCTGGCACGGCCACCGACAGCGCGGCGTCGGTGCCTGGGTAGACCTTCTTCGGATCACCGGGCCCCGACGGCGCACCGTGGTGCGGCGCCACGTAGTTGACCCAGGTGAACCACGGCTTCCCGCTCGCGCGTTCGGCCGCGATCCCGGCCTTCGCGTGCTCGGTGATGACGGTCGAGGAGTAGCCCTTGGACTTGATGATCTCCCCGTTGACGTTGAACTTCGGCGACCGGAAGTTGTACGTCGACGGATCGACGGTCGCGCGCCACTGGTCCCACCCGGGCGGCACGTCGCCACGGGTCGCACCCTCGCCGTAGCCGTTGAGGTACTTCCCCGCCAAGACCGTCGAGTAGCCCGCGTCCCGCAGCGACGTCGCGACCGTCTCGGAGTCGTCGAAGGCCTGATACCCGCCGTACGGCCCCTCGATCGTGCGCGCGCCGTGATTGTGGGCGTACTGCCCGGTCAGCAGCGAAGCCCGCGCCGGCACGCAGATCGGCGTCGGCGCGATCCCGTCGGAGAAGGAGACCCCGGTCCGCTCGACCAGCTTCCGCACCCGCGGCAGGTAGTCCATGTCCAGCGCGGAGAGGTCGTCGACCGTGACCATCAGCAGGTTCGGCTTCTCCGCGGGCCGCGCCAGAGCAGGCGTACGCGTCGGGGCCGCCGCCACGGCGGCCGGCTCGTGCACCAGGCCGGTCACCGCGAGGGCGCTCATCGCCACCGTCGCGACAGCTGCGCGCTTGCGACGCGTGAACAGGTTGCCGACCGGCATGACCAAACACTCCCAATGTAATAAGAGTTATTCAGTCTACTTTAACGCGTTAGAGTCCCGCCAGGTCGAGCGGACGGTCGGCGGGGTACATCTTCTTGGGACAGCTGTCGCCGGCGCAGTCGCGGTACTTCTCGGTCAGGTCAGCGAGGCGCGAGACCGTCTTGGCGTGGCCCGGGTCGTCGGCGAGATTCTTCATCTCGTACGGATCGTTGGTGCGGTCGTAGAGCTCGGCCTCACCGGTCGTCAGCTCGACGTAGGTCCACCGCCCCACGCGCACGCCTGACCAGAGCCGCGAGGTGCCGTCGGACGTCGGCCACGCTTCGATCGGGACGACGCGGGTCTGCTCGGGCGCACGCAGCCACGGCAGGATGTCGATGCCGTCGGGCTCGTGCGGGTCGTCAGCGCCGGCCGCCGCGAGCAGCGTCGTGGCGATGTCCGGGTTGGTGAGCGTGGTCCCGACCTCGCGCCCCTTCGGTACGCCGGGACCGCTCATCAGCACGGGGATCCGCAGCGACTCCTCGTAGTACCAGAGCTTGCCGTTGAAGTTGTGGTAGCCGCTCGAGAACCCGTTGTCGGAGGTGAACACGACCAGCGTGCGCGCCAGGTCACCGCTCTTCTTCAGCCCGCCGAGCAGGGAGGCGATGTTGCGGTCCAGGCTGCGCGCCGACTCGATCCGCCGCTGATAGGAGAGCCGGTAGGCGTCCTTCTCGATCTGCGAGGGTTTCTTCCGCGACGGGGACCCCTTGGGGAACTTCTTACGCGCCTCCGGGAACAGGTTGGGCTGCTGCGGGATCGGCTTGTCGGCGTACTTGTCCCGGTCCTGCCTGTCCGGCACCGGTACGCCGATCGCGCCCTTGGTGCCCGGGAAGCGCTGCTTGGGGTCACCCTTCTCCGTCGGCCCGCCGATGTGAGGTGCCACGTAGTTGACCCACTGGAACCACGGCTTCTGCTCGGCCTCGGCCTTCTTCTTCGCGTCGGTCAGCGCCGCCTTCGCCTGTTGGGTGATGACGGTGGTCGAGTAGCCCTTCGGCTTCACCAGGCGCCCGTTCACGTTGAACTTCGCGCCCAGATAGTTGTAGGTCGAGGGGTCGACGGTCGCGCGCCACTCGTCCCAGCCCGGAGGCAGGTCGCGCTCGGTCCCCGCTTCGCCGTACTCGTTGAGGTACTTCCCGGTGAACACCGTCGAGTAGCCCGCCTCCTGCAACGAGGTGGCCAGGGTCGCGGAGTCGTCGAAGGAGGGGTAGCCACCCTCGGGGCCGTGGATGGTGTGGGCGCCGTGGTTGTGGGCGTACTGCCCCGAGAGCAGCGAGGCGCGGGCCGGCACGCAGATCGGCGTCGGCGCGACCGCGTCGGTGAAGGTGACGCCACTGTCCCCCACGAGCTTCTTCACGCTCGGCAGGTAGTCCATGTCGAGGACGGAGAGGTCATCGACCGTGATCATCAGCAGGTTGGGCTTCTCGACCGGCATCTCGAAGGCCGGCGGCGCGGTCGAGGGCTGCTCGGAGACGCGATCAGGCGACGGCTGCTGGGTCGGTGCCTGACCACAGCCTGACATCCCCACGACCCCAGCCACCGCGAGCGCTGCTGCCGAAAGCGTCCAGACCCGTCTGGGTGCCGCCACTGATTGTCCTCATCACGCTGGTCGTCTACTGGTCGTGCCGATGGTTCATCCCAGATCAACGCACATGTCGCGCTCTCGCCATCCCCGGGCAGGACGCTGGTCCCATGAAGATGGCGCTGGTCACCGAGAGCTTCTTTCCTACCATCGATGGTGTCACAACCACGGTGAAGGCCATCGCCGACCGCATGATCGAGTCGGGCCACGAGGTGCGGTTCATCGCGCCGGGCCCCGGACTCTCGGTCTACCGCAACAGCCGGGTCGTCCGGGTCTCGCCGATCGCCAAGACCGGCCGTCAGGTACGCAGCGCCCTGGAGTCCTTCGAGCCGGACGTCGTGGTCACCTTCGACCCGGGCCGCCTGGGCCGCAAGGCACTGTCGTCCCCGTCGGCTGCCGCCGCGACCACACTGGTCGTCCAGCAGTCCCCTCTCTCTCCAAAGGCTGCGCTCACCTGGAGCACCTCGATCGCCGCGTACGCCGATGAGATCTTTGTCACAAGCGAATACCTGCGCCGTATGCTCGCGGCGATCGACGTCGCCGCCGAGGTGTGGGAGCCGGGGGTCGACACGGCCGCCTTCTCGCCCAGTCTGCGCGACGACTGGCTCCACCGTCGCTGGTCCAAGGCGAAGTCCCGACCCAGCCCGCTGGTCGTGGTCGGCTACGCCGGCAACCTCGCCAAGGGCCATGGCGTACGTCGCCTCGCCGAGCTCACCGCGGTGCCCGGGATCCGCCTCGTCATCATCGGCGATGGACCCCAGCGCGGCTGGCTCAAGCAGCGCGTCCCACAGGCCAAGCTGACCGGTCCGCTGGGCACCGGCGACCTGGCCATCGCACTCGCCTCGCTCGACATTCTGGTCCACCCCGGCGAGGAGGAGGGATGTGGCCACATCCTGCGTGAGGCCGCGGCCAGCGCCCTCCCGGTGGTCGCCCCGCGAGCCGGTGCGGCCGCCGAGATCGTCCAGCACATGGAGACCGGGTTGCTCTACAACCCGGCGCGTAGCCGCGAGCTCGCCGACGCGGTCGCGTCCGTGGTCTCCGACCCCCGGCGGCACCTGCTCGGCGACCGCGGCCGGGAGCTGGTCGCGACGCGGCCGTGGACCGATGCGGTCGATGAGCTGCTGGCCCGCCTGGTGGCGCTGAGCGAGGATCGGTCCTCACGATCTCACGCCATCGCCTCGGAGAATGCACACCCTGCTGTTAGGCTTGCCTAACCCGTAG
>JALZDD010000432.1 GCA_030862715.1 Actinomycetota bacterium
CGCTCGAATCCCGTGCTCCGCTCGCGCCCCACGGCGCCCTGCCCGAGGGCGGGAAGGTGCGCCCGATGACACGCTGGGGCACCCCGGTCATGCACCGGCCCAAGAAGAAGGTCGAGGTCTTCGACGCCGCGCTGGCCGAGCTGGCCGCCGACATGGTCGCCACGATGTACGCCGCCGAGGGCGTGGGCCTGGCCGCCGACCAGATCGGCGAGGACGTCGCCATCTTCGTCTTCGACTGCCCCGACGCCACCGGGCAGCGCACGGTGGGGATCGTCTGCAACCCCGTCCTGACCCTGCCCGAGGGCGAGGACCGCCACCTCGACGTCGACCTGGAGGGCTGCCTCTCCTTCCCCGGCGCCTTCGTCGACTGTGCCCGCCCCGACTGGGCCGCGGTCGACGGTCTCGGCCTCGACGGGGAGCCTGTCCACTTCGAGGGCAACGGCCTGCTGGCCCGCTGCCTCCAGCACGAGACCGATCACACCAACGGCACCGTCTTCGGCGACCGCATCTCCGCCAAGGCCCGCAAGAAGCTCACCAAGGAGCACGACCGCCTGGCCAAGGACTACCCCGCCGAGTGGCCGGCCGAAGGCAGCACCGTCGACTAGGACATCCGGTCGACGACGTACTCGGCGATGGCGAGGCTCGATGTCGCGGCCGGGCTGGGCGCGTTGCGCACGGACGTGATGCCGTCGGCCTGGTGGATGACGAAGTCGTCGACCAGCGAGCCGTCGCGCTCGACGGCCTGGGCCCTCAATCCCAGGCCCGCCCGGGTGACGTCTGAAGCGCCGATCTCGGGCACGTAGCGCTGGGCCTCACGCATGTAGGCCTGTTTCGACAGTACGCCGCGAAGCTCCGTGAACCCGGTACGCCAGTGCTCGGCCGCGAACCGCCAGAACCCCGGCCACGCCAGCGTGTCGACGACGTCGCGCGGGGTCAGTGACGTACGGCCGTAGCGGCCGCGGCTGAGCGCCAGGAAGGCGTTCGGGCCGACCTCGAGACCACCGCCCACCCGGCGGGTGAAGTGCACCCCGAGGAACGGGTAGCGCGGATCGGGCACCGGATAGACCATGCCGCGGACGAGGTCCTGCTTCGCGGCGCTGACCTGCATGTACTCGCCGCGGAACGGGATGATCCGGGGCGCCTTCGGACCGCCGGTCAGCTCGCCGAGCCGGTCGGACTCGAGGCCACCGCAGACGACCAGATGCTCGACCCGGGTCCGGCCCGCCGGCGTCTCGACCTCGATCCCGCCCGTGACGCGGTGGACGCCGGTGACCTCCTCGCCGAGGCGTACCTCTCCCCCGGCGTCCCTGACGCTCCGGCCGAGCGCCTCGGCGACGGCGACGTAGTCGATGATCGCCGTCCTCGGCGAGTGGAGGGCGGCCAGCCCCGCCGCGTACGGCTCGATCTCCGTGATCCCCTCGGGGCCGACGCGCGTCAGACCCGGCACGCCGTTCTCGGTGGCCGTCTTCTCGAGCGTCTCGAAGCGCCCCATCTCGGACTCGTCGACCGCGACGACGAGCTTTCCGCACTCCTCGAACGGGACCCGGTGCTCGGCGGCGAACTCCTTGAGCAGGTCACGGCCACGCGTGCAGAGCTGGGCCTTGAGACTGCCGGGGCGGTAGTAGATCCCCGCATGGACCACACCGGAGTTGTGGCCGGTCTGGTGAGCCCCGAGGCTGTTCTCCTTCTCGAACACCACCACGGTGTCGGCAGGGCGACGCAGCAGGATCTCGCGGGCCACCGCGAGCCCCACGATGCCTCCACCGACGACACCGACGCGGGTGGATGTCATGGTGCGCTCCTGGATGCTCGCGGACGTGCTGCATGCACACGTTAGACGCCCAGCCCGCGAACGGGAGGCAATCGGAATATCCGAAGCGCACCCTGTCGTCGCCGTGCTAGCGTCGCGGCGATCGTGATCTTTCGGCAGGAGGTGAGTCCCGTGTACGCAGCGTCCACAGCGGGTGCTCCCCTGCAGTCCACGATCCGGCGACTGCGCTGATCGCCGGAGGGAGCGCCGACCCGGATCCCGAAAGGCACTCCCATGAGCACCACACCTGTCTCACGACCGTCGCGCGCACTCGTCCTCGGCGGTGGCGGATCGGCGGGCAACGCCTGGCTGATCGGCGTGATCGCCGGGCTGAGCGAGGGCGGACTGGATGTGACCGAGGCCGACCTGGTCATCGGCACCTCCGCCGGAGCGACGGCCGCAGCGCAGATCGCCGGCGCCAGTCCGACCGACCTGTTCGCCGCCATCCTCGACGCGCCGATTCCGCAGCGGATTGATCCTGTACGCCCCGATGGTGGGGCGGCATCGTGGATGAATCAGCTGGAGCGGACCAACGCCATCATCGCGGCCTCCGCAGACCTGGCCGACATGCGCCGCCGGTCCGGCGCGGCCGCACTCGAGCTCGCCGCGGCCGGGGGCGAGGCCGCACGTGATCGATGGCGAGAGACCGTCGCCGCTCGCCTGCCCAGCCGACAGTGGCCGGAGCACATGGTGCACCTCACCGCGGTCGACGCCGACACCGGCGACCCGGTCGTGTTCGACCGTGACAGTGGCGTCGACCTGGTCGACGCGGTCGCCGCCAGCTGCGCGGGCGGCCCCGCGTACCGGATCGGGGAGCGGCGGTACATCGACGGCGGCTACCGGCGCTCCAGCGAGAACGCCGACCTGGCCGGCGGCTGTGAACAGGTGCTGGTGCTCTCACCGCTCGGCGGACGAACGCGGCACCCGGCAGAGTGGCGCAGCGATCTGGCCACCCAGATCGAGGAACTCGAGGCGGGCGGATGCTCGGTCGCGAAGATCCTGCCCGACGAAGACTCGCTCGCCGCTTTCGGCGACAACATGATGAGCCCGGCCACGCGCGCCCCCGCGGCCCGGGCCGGCTACCCCCAGGGCCAACAGGTCGCACGACGACTGGCCGGGTTCTGGCACCGGTGAGGGCGGCCCGGACGTACTTTCCTTCGAAGGACCTCGGCGGGACCTGTCGAAAGCGGTCGGGCCCGTTCGTGGACTGAGTGGAGGGTGGCGATGGTCGCTGCCCGAAAACAGGAGGCTGAGATGACCAAGTACCTGATCTCGTTCCGCGAAGGGGCGATGGACTTCCGTGACGAGGAGGAGCTGGCGGAGGTCGCCGAGGCAGCCTCGACGATGAGCCGCGAGGCCATGGAAGCGGGCGTGTGGGTCTTCGGTGGCGGATTGAAGGGCGACCACCAGGATGCGAGCGTCGTCGGCATGGACGGCGTGGTCACCGACGGGCCCTACCCCGAGAGCAAGGAGCACATCGGCGGCTTCATCGTCGTCGACGTCGCCAGCCGCGAGGAGGCACTCGAGTGGGCAGCCAAGTGTGCTGCCGCCTGCCGCTGCGCGCAGGAGGTTCGGGAGTTCCTCCCCGACCCGACGGAGGAGAACCCGATTCCCGAGGGGGTCCTCGAGGACTTCCGCCAGCGGCGCAAATGAGCCACCGACGCGTCGTGGTGGGGTTACGGTGAGCACGTGACAAGGACCTGGTCGATCCTGCGCCTCGGCATGGCCGGACTGATCCTCGCCGCGATGGTGGCCGAGTTCCGGGGAGCGCTGGGCACCACGCCCGCCGAAGGCTCCAGCATGGCGACGGTGGTGGTGAACTACTTCAGCTATTTCACGATCGAGTCGAACCTCTTCGCCGCGGCGGCGCTCATCGCCGCAGGGGTCTGGACGCTGACCCGCGACACCCAGGAGCCCACCTGGCTCGCGGTGCTGCTGGCAGCGGCGACGACGTTCATGGCGATCACCGGCCTGGTCTACAACCTGCTGCTGCGAGGTCTCGTTCCGGCGGCGCACCCGTGGGCCAACGAGATCCTGCACCTCATCGGCCCGCTGTTCCTGATCGTCGACCTCTTCGTCGCTCCCCCGCGCCGCCGCCTGCTGTGGCGCGCCGTCGGCATGATCATCGCGTTCCCGGTCGTGTGGGCGGCCTACACCCTGATCCGCGGCGATAACGTCGTGAGTCCCCTCACCGGCGACCCGTGGTGGTATCCCTACCCGTTCCTCAACCACCACCTGCAGGGCGGCTACGCCGTCGTCATCGCGTACGTCATCGGCATCGCCGCGGCTTTCAGCCTGGTCGCCTGGGGTGTCGTCGCGGTCGGGCGCCGGCGTTCCCCCGAGGTCGCCGCCGACGAGGAGGACGCCGGGCTCAGGCCTGCCTGATCATCCAGCGCTCGGGCGCGGGCAGCGGCTCCCAGCCGTACTTCGCATAGAGCTCGTGGGCGTCCTCGGTGGCGAGCAGGGTCCGGCGGATGCGGTAGGGCTCGAGGTCGGCGAGGATGCCCTCGAGCAGCAGCTTGCCGACGCCCTGGCCGCGTACCCCCGGGTCGACGATCACGTCGCACAGCCAGGCGAAGGACGCGAAGTCGCTGACCACACGGGCGAAGGCGACCTGGTTCCCGGCCGCGTCGTAGACGCCGTAGCAGCGCGAGCCCTTGTTGGCCGCGT
>JALZDD010000446.1 GCA_030862715.1 Actinomycetota bacterium
CCGACGGTGGTGCCGTCGACGAAGACGTAGCCGCACTCGACCTTGCCCGCGATCTCGGCCTTGCCGTCGATGAGGTCGACGACGACGCCGTCCTCGGCGTAGACGACGCTCTCGACGCCGGTCTGGCGGGCCAGGTCACCGTTGGCGAGCAGGTGACGCACCTCGCCGTGGACGGGCATCACGTTGCGTGGGCGGACGATGTTGTAGCAGTAGAGCAGCTCGCCGGCGCTCGCGTGGCCCGAGACGTGCACCAGGGCGTTGCCCTTGTGGACCACGTTGGCGCCCAGACGGGCGAGGCCGTTGATCACCCGGTAGATCGAGTTCTCGTTGCCCGGGATCAGGCTGCTGGCCAGCAGGACGGTATCGCCCGGCTCGATGTGCACGAAGTTGTGGGTCCCGTTGGCGATCCGCGACAGCGCCGACATCGGCTCGCCCTGCGAGCCGGTCGAGACCATGACGACCTTCTCCGGCGGCAGGTCGGCGAGCTCCTTGGCGTCCACGATCACGTCCTCGGGCACGTGCAGGTAGCCCAGGTCGGAGGCGATCTGCATGTTGCGGACCATGGAGCGACCGACGTACGCCACCTTGCGGCCGTGTGCGACCGCGCTGTCGAGCACCTGCTGGACTCGGTGCACGTGGGAGGCGAAGCAGGCCACGATGATGCGCTGGTCGGACTCGCGGAAGACCTGCTCGATCGCGGGCGCGATCTTCTTCTCGGCGGTCGTGAAGCCGGGGACCTCGGCGTTGGTGGAGTCGGTGAGGAACAGGTCCACACCCTCCTCGCCGAGCCGGGCGAACGCGCGCAGGTCGGTGATCCGGCCGTCCAGCGGCAGCTGGTCCATCTTGAAGTCGCCGGTGTGCAGCACGAGCCCGGCGCCGGTGCGGATCGCGACCGCGAGGGCGTCCGGGATGGAGTGGTTGACGGCGACGAACTCGAGCTCGAACGGCCCCAAGGAGATCGTGTCGCCCTCGCGCACCTTGTGCTGGACGGTCTCGCGCAGGCGGTGCTCGCGCAGCTTGGAGCCGAGCAGGGCCAGGGTCAGCTCGGAGCCGACCAGCGGGATGTTCTGGCGCTCGCGGAGCAGGTAGGGCGTCGCGCCGATGTGGTCCTCGTGACCATGGGTCAGGACCAGCGCCTCGATGTCGCCGAGCCGGTCACGGATCGGGCCGAAGTCGGGCAGGATCAGGTCGACGCCGGGTTGCTGCTCCTCGGGGAAGAGCACGCCGCAGTCGACGATCAGCAGCCGGCCGTCGTATTCGAAGACGGTCATGTTGCGGCCGACCTCGCCAAGGCCGCCGAGAGGGGTGACCCGCAGGCCGCCCTTGGGGAGCTTGCCGGGTTCGGTCAGCTCCGGGTGTGGGTGAGACAAAGGCATTCCTTCTAGAGAAGGCCAGAGGCCTCCAGCCCGGCTCGCAGCGCTTCGACCTCGTCGTCGTCGAGCGCCACCAGGGGCCCTCGTACATTGCGGTTGTCGATCACGCCGGTCAGCTCGAGAGCGGCCTTGGCAGTGGTGGCTCCGTAGTTCGGGACGCCCATGATGGCGTCGATCGCGGGGAGCATCCGCGCATAAGTCTTGCGGGCGGTCTCGATGTCGCTCGCCGCGAAGGCGTCGATCATCGTCCGCGTCTGGTCGCCGAGCACGTGGGCGGCGACGCTGATCACGCCGACGGCGCCGTGCGCCAGCCAGGCGAGCGTGAGGGCGTCGTCACCGGAGTAGATCGAGTAGCCGAGGTCGAGCAGCCTGGTGCCGCGCGGGAAGTCGCCGGCGGCCTCCTTGACGGCGACGACGGTGTCCCAGGTGATCGCCTCGCGGTAGGTGTCGAGGGTGATCGGGGAGCCGGTGCGGCCGGGGACGTCGTAGAGGATGACCGGGGTGTCGGTCGCGGCGACGACGGTGCGGAAGTGCTCGCGGATGCCGCGCTCGCCCGGCTTGTTGTAGTAGGGCGTCACCAGGAGCAGGCCGTCCGCGCCGATCGACGCCGCCTGCTTGGCGAGCTCGATGGTGGTGCGAGTGTCGTTGGTGCCGATGCCGGCCACGATCTTGGCGCGATCGCCGACGGCGTCCTTGACCGCGGCCAGGATCTCGCCGTCCTCGGCCGGAGTGGTGGTCGGCGACTCGCCGGTGGTGCCGGAGACGACGATGCCGTCGTGGCCGTGATCGACCAGGTGCTCGGCGACTTTCTGGGTCTGCTCCAGGTCGACCGAGCCATCGTCGTTGAACATCGTGACGAGTGCGGAGAGCACGGTGCCGAAGGGAGCATCAGTCATGGCGTACAGACTATCGTCAGACGCGCGGCATGACCTCGTCGGCTACGAGTGCGAGATGGTCGAGATCGCTCAGGTCGAGCACCTGGAGGTAGA
>JALZDD010000453.1 GCA_030862715.1 Actinomycetota bacterium
TCCCAGGTCGCATGCGGCGGGATCGGCGGGACGGCGGGGTCCGTGACGAACTCGACGACGCACGGTCGGTCGGCGGCGAGCGCCTCCTCCCAAGCTGGGACGACGTCCTCGGGCTTCTCGGCGAGGACACCGTGCAGGCCGAGGCTGCGGGCGTAGGCGGCGTACGGGAAGTCCGGGAGCTGCTGGGACGGCAGGAACTGCGGTGACCCGCCCATCGCACGCAGTTCCCACGTGACCTGGTTGAGATCGTTGTTGTGCAGGACGGCGACCACCAGCCGCGGGTCGGACCAGTCACGCCAGTACTTCGCGATGGTGATCAGCTCGTTGATCCCGTTCATCTGCATGGCTCCGTCGCCGACCAGCGCGAAGCACGGCCGGTCGGGGTGGCCGGTCTTGGCGCCGATGACGTACGGAACACCCGGCCCCATCGTGGCGAGCGTGCCGGACAACGAGCCTCGCATGCGGCTGCGAAGTCGGATGTGCCGGGCGTACCAGTTCGCCGACGACCCGGAGTCCGCGGCGATGATCGCGTCGTTCGGCAGCCGCGGCGACAGCTCGTGGAAGACGAGCTCGGGGTTGATCGGGTCGGCGGCGGTGTAAGCGCGGCGCTGCATGACCTCCCACCAGCGCGCGACATCGTTCTCGACCTTCTCGCGCCATCCCTGATGGCTGCGGGGCTCGAGCAGCGGGAGCAGCCGGCGCAGCGTCTGGGCGGCGTCGCCCACCAGGTTGACCTCGAACGGGTAGCGAAGCCCCACCATGGTCGGGTCGATGTCGACCTGGACTGCGCGCGCTTCCCCGAACTCGGGAAGGAACTGGGAGTACGGGAAGTTCGAGCCGACGACCAGCAGCGTGTCGCAGTCACGCATGAGCTCGTAGGAGGGCCGGGTACCGAGCAGCCCGACGGAGCCGGTGACCCACGGCAGCTCGTCGGAGAGGACGTCCTTGCCCAGCAGCGCCTTGGCGACGCCGGCCGCGAGGACGTCGGCAACCTGCGTCACCTCGGCGGCCGCGCCCCGGGCGCCCTGCCCGACCAGCATCGCGACCTTCTCTCCGGAGTTGAGGACGTCGGCCGCGCGACGGAGTTCCGTGTCGGGCGGCACCGGTGCCGACCAGCTCATGTCCAGGCTCGACGGGACCATCTTGAACGCATGGCCGGGTGCGGCGTACTCCAGCTCCTGTACGTCAGCCGGAATGATGACGGCGGTCACGGTACGCCGGCTCGACGCCACGCGCATCGCCCGATCGAGGACGTTGGGCAGCTGCTCGGGGACCATGACGAGCTCGCAGTACTCGTTCGCGACATCTTTGAACAGGGTCGGGAGGTCGACCTCCTGCTGGTAGCTGCCTCCCATCGCGGTGCGAGCGGTCTGACCCACGATCGCTACCACGGGGACATGGTCGAGCTTCGCGTCGTACAGGCCGTTGAGGAGGTGGATGGCGCCAGGCCCGCTGGTGGCGGTGCACACGCCGGTGCGGCCGGTGAACTTCGCGTAGCCGACGGCCTCGAACGCGGCCATCTCCTCGTGCCTGGCTTGGACGAACGTGGGCTGGTTCTCCGCCCGCTGCCATGCCGAGAGCAGGCCGTTGATGCCGTCACCGGCGTAGCCGAAGACGTGCTCCACCCCGTGCTCGCGCAGTCGTTGCAGGACGTAGTCGCCGACGGTCTGGCTCATGATTCCTCCTGGACCTGGGAACGCACTCCGGCGGGGTACCCCCGTCGCGCGGAGCGCATACATGTGTGGTCCGGATCCGCTTCCGCTCGGCTGTCGCGACCGCGCGGCCGGTGGCGGGGTGGTCGCTGACAGGGCCCCCGGATCGCGTTCGTGGAGGTCGTGACGGTGGCGTGGAATCACTCATCCAGCCCGACGACGGCACGCCGCGGGGTTCTGATGCAGCTCCACGTTGTCCCTCACGATCCTGCGGTCAACCCAGCTGTTGCGGGCAACAGAGAAGTTGCCGGCGTAGGAGTTCCTGACGACTCGCATGGACCGCACGTGATTGCGGACGACGCGGAGGTTGTTGCACGCCTTGTTGTCCCGGACCATCAAGGTTCCCCGGTTGTCGCGTACCACCAGATTGTTGGCGATCGACATCTCACAGATCGCCACGTTGCGGGAGTTGCGGACCATCAGATTTCGTCCGGCGACCGGGTCCACGCGACACCCGGCGGCCCCGATGGTGACGCGCTCCACGACGTTGCGGATGTGGATGTTCAGGCCGACGTGCGTGTCGGTGATGCTGACCGCCCTCGGTGCACCGGTGGTGCGGACATTGC
>JALZDD010000501.1 GCA_030862715.1 Actinomycetota bacterium
TCGTCGCCGTAGACCCAGAGCAGTGCGTCATCGAGCCGCCGCACCGCGCCCGGCGGATAGCGGTAGTCCATCCGCGCCATGAGGGTCTCCTCGTCGACCGAGCGCAACGCGTCGCCGAGCTCGGTCAGCGAGGTGATGCCGAGCTCGAGGATGATGCCGGAGATCCACCCGTAGTGGTCGGTTCGCGACCAGCCGGCGTCGGCGTACTGCCCGGCCAAGAACGCCGCCAGCTCACGGGGGCTGATGCGCGGGTCGTCGTCGAGAGCCTCCGTGCTGGCGGCGGTCCCGCCCTCCCGGAGCCGGTCCCTGATCGTGGAGAACTCGCGGTCGGCGAGCTCGAGCAGGCCGGCAGCGAGCGTGAACCGCCGGTCGAAGTCGGGTACGTGCTCGCTGGGGATGGTGCCCTTGTAGCGGATGTCGTGCTCGAACTCGGCCCAGGCGTGCTGCAGCACGGTGCGGATCTGGATCTGCGCCTGGCGGCCTCGCAACAGCTCGTACGCTTCCTGGCCTTCGCGCGCGGGGTCGAGACTGACCAGCAGGTGGCGGCTGGCGTACCCGAACCGGCCCTCGCTCGCGGTCTCCTCGCCCATGTCACGGTCGTCGTGGACCACCACCTGGTCGTCGAGGAGGTCGGCGACGGCCTGGACGTCGCTGTGGACGTAGGTGATCACCCGCAGCCCGATCTGGTCGGTGATCTGGCGGAGCGGGTCGGTGAAGACCTGCCGTCCGTCGACGGTACGAGCCGCCTTGGCCGCGAACGACGCGACCGACTTCGCGCGCGAGGTCACGGTGAGGTAGTTGATGCCCGCGTCGTCGAGGATCGAGGTCACCAGCTGTACGTACTGGTCGGCCGCCTCTTGCAGCGTCGGCTGCATCGCGGCGTACTCACGGACCGCGGTCGCGGTGTCGTGGATCCTCGACCCGGCTCGCCCGCGGGGTGTCGGACGGAGGCCGTCGGGCAGCGTCGGCGTGACGATGTAGCCGGTGGTGAAGTCTCCGTACGTGGTGGTGCGGTCCGGTGCGCGGGTCGCGAACAGGCCGATGTAGGCGCTCAGCACCGCGTCGACCTGGTCCTCGACCGTGCGCAGCTCGCTCTTGCGTACGGCACTCTCGGCGGCTGTTCGCAGGGCGTGCCAGGACGGGTTGTTGTCGAGCAGCAGCGGCGGGTCGGCGCTCGCGAGACCCTCGAGCAGGCCGAGCAACATGACCAGCTCGGCGCGGAGCTGGTCGATGTCACGGCCTGACTTGTGCTTGTACTTCAGTGTCCGGCCCAGGCGGAACAGGGCCACCGTCGCGGGGTGGGGGTAGACCTCGATCGCCCGGCGCCGCCGGCCGGACCGGGGGTTCATGTCGAGCCCGAGCCGAGCCGCGATCCGGGCGCCTCGCGGCTGCTCGCTGAACTCCGGCTTGCTGGTGTTGGACGGGTGCGCGCCGGCGTCGAAGCGAGCGAAGTCCTTGTTGAGCGCGGCCTCGGCCGGACGGTTGCCGGTGGGGTTGGTGACGATCAGGGGAGCATCGATCGCGACGAGACAGTCGTCGTCGACGTAGGGCTCTAGGGCGGCGACGATCTCGTCGTCGGTCTTGGCGGCAGAGACGTGCACGAGGCGGCCGTCCTCGTCCAGGACGGCCACGCCGGTGGGCCTGCGCACGCCCCAGGCGAGGTCGACTCCGAGGAAGTACATGGGGCCAGACTGCCCGCCTAAGAGGCGCGGGTCTAACCCCCGGGCCGTCAGCGAGTCGCCTGCGCGATCGTGATCGGACCGAATCGGTGGTCGATGTGGTCGACCTCGCGCGCGTCGGTGAACCCGGCCTCGGTCAGGAGGCTGACGATCGCGTTGTCGAGGTTGCGCTCGGTGTAGGCGTTCATCCCGCGATGTCGGCGGCTCCCGTGACCGTGGTCGTGGTTGTGGCCCGGCCCGTGGTCGGGAGCGCCGAAGTCGACGATAGTGACCTGTCCGCCGGGCCGGAGCACCCGGTGGGCCTCGCGTCCGAACCCCTCGCGCCCGGCGTCGTCGACGTGGTGCAGCGCGAGCGAGGAGACGACGTGGTCGACGCTGCCGTCCTCGGGCAGCAACCGGTCAGCGTACCCCTGCACCAGCGAGAGACGTACGCCCCGCCGACCCGCCTTCCGAGCGGCGATCCGCAGCGCGCCGGCGTCGGGGTCGTGTCCGGTGACGACGGCGCCCGGAACGGCGCGAAGCACCGAGAAGGAGAGGTTGCCGGTGCCGCAACCGACGTCGAGCACCGTTTGCCCAGGCGAGATGCCGGCGAGCTCGACCGTCCGGTCGTGGAGCGCGCGCACCCGGGCGAACCGGGTGAAGAGGTCGTAGAGGGGAAGGAGCCAGGTGCGGCCCATGCCGGGGAGGAACGGGCGGTCCCGTTCGCCCTCGGCGCGGCCGTCGATGATCTGTATGGTGGTCATACATCCACGATGGGACATCTTGCGGATCAGCGGTGGGAGGGAAGTCGGTCACCATGGGACGTTCTTCGGATTCGACCCCGACTCGCGCGCGTGCAGTACGCACCGTCCGCGCCGACGGCACTCCGGTCTATGCCTGGGACCAGCGCCCCGGCGTACCTCCGGTCAGAGTCGTCCCCCTCGACCCCGACTGCGACAACGAGCACCTCCCTCCCGACAACCGGCACGCCCACGACTTCTGGGTGCTGGCCTATGTCGAGCGTGGCGGCGGCGCCGTCGGCCTCGACGGCAAGCAGGTGGCGCTGCGTGACGGCGAGGTCCACGCGGTCGCTCCCGGCGAGGTCGTGGCCGCCGAGTCGCTCGCCGAGCTCACCCACGCGCGAGCCTGGT
>JALZDD010000502.1 GCA_030862715.1 Actinomycetota bacterium
ACCTCGTGCTGCCCTGCCGCGACGAGGCCGCCGCCCTGCGCGAGCTGCTGCCACGGGTGCCGGCGGGTCTCTCCGTGATCGTCGTCGACAACGGCTCGACCGACGGCACCGCCGAGGTCGCCCGCGCGCTGGGGGCGCGGGTGGTCTCGGAGTCGCGGCCGGGATACGGGGCGGCGGTGCACGCCGGGCTGATGGCGGCGACCGCGCCCTATGTCGTGGTGATGGACGGCGACGGCTCCTTCGATCCCGCCGCCGCGCTGTCCCTGGTCGAGACGATCAGGCGCGATGAGGCCGACCTGGCGCTGGGCTGCCGCAGGCCGGTGACTCCCGGCGCCCAGCCATGGCACGCCCGGTTCGGCAACAGGCTGGTACTGGCCGCGCTGCGGCGTCGCACCGGCCTGCGCCTACATGACATCGCCCCGTTACGAGCTGCCCGCCGGGAGGCGCTGCTCGAGCTCGGCGTGGAGGACCGGCGTTCGGGCTACCCGGTCGAGCTGCTCGATCGCGCGGCCCGGGCCGGCTGGCGGGTGCACGAGGAGGACGTCGACTACCACCCCCGGACCGCCGGGACCCGCTCGAAGGTCTCCGGCTCGGTGCGGGGCAGTCTGCGGGCGGCGTACGACTTCTGGCGAGTGCTCTCGTGACGGCGCCGACGCTGCTCCTCATCGCCAAGGCGCCCGTGCCGGGCCTGGTGAAGACCCGGCTCGCGGCCGACGTCGGGGAGGCGACCGCCACCGCTGTCGCGGCGGCCGCGCTGCTGGACACGGTCGAGGCCTGCACGCTGGCCGTGGGGCCGGACCGGTGCCGGCTCGCCCTCTCCGGCGATCTCGCCGAGGCGCTCCGGGCCGACGAGATCCGGGCCGCGCTCACCGGGTGGACCATCGCCCAGCAGCACGGGACGGGCCTCGGCGAACGGCTCGCGAACGCCCACGCCGAGGTCTCCGGACCGGTGATGCAGATCGGCATGGACACCCCGCAGGTCACCCCGGCCGGTCTGCTGGCCGTGGCCGGCGGCCTGGACGCGGCCGATGCCGTGCTCGCTCCCGCCGAGGACGGCGGCTGGTGGGCCCTGGCGCTCCGCGACCCGTCGGCGGCCGCCGCGCTGCGCGACGTACCCATGTCCACCCCCGAGACGTACGCAGCCACCCGCTCCGCGCTCGAAGGACTCGGCCTCCGGGTCGCCGCCGGTGAACGGCTGCGCGACGTCGACCACCTCGCCGACGTCGCCCCCGTAGCCGCGGAGGCCCCGCACACCCGCTTCGCCGACGTGGCGGCCGAGATCGCGCGGGTCGCCCGATGACCGCGGTGGCGGCCGAATCGGCGTTCGCGCATGTCTTCGCCAGCGAGGAGTGCCGGGTGGTGAGCGTCGATGGCATGGCCTCGCGGCTTCCGGTCGAGGACTGGTCCCGCACCGCCGACGCCGCGGACCTCGCCCTGCTCTCCTACTGCGCCGGACCGACGCTCGACCTCGGCTGCGGGCCGGGGAGGATGACCGCCGCGCTGGCCGCCCGAGGTCTGCCGTCGCTCGGTGTCGACGTCGTGCCCGAGGCCGTTGCCCAGACCGAGGCCCGCGGTGGCCGCGCGGTCTGTCGCGACCTCTTCGAGCCGCTGCCCGGTGAGGGCTGGTGGACGACCGCGCTGCTCGCCGACGGCAACCTCGGCATCGGCGGGGACCCGCTCGCCCTCCTCGCCCGCGTACGCCGACTGCTCGCGCCCGGCGGCCGGGTGGTCGCCGAGGTGCACCCGCCCGGGACCCCGAGCGGCCCGCTGCTCGCGGAGCTGGTCTGCCGCTGCGGCGGCTCCTCGCCGTTCCCGTGGGCGGTCGTCGGCGCCGACGCGGTCGGATCGATCGCGGCCGAGGTCGGGCTCGCGGTGAGGCGGCTCGAGCCGTTGCCGCACCGCCGGGCACAGTCCCGCCGGTCAACCCCGGCTCCGTTCACCCCCGCCGGTGACCGCTGGGTCGCCGTACTCGTCGAGGACGTCGCATGAGAATCCCCTCCGAGGACTCCTTCACCTCGCGCCTGCGCAGCGCGGCCGTCGCCGCGCGGGTCGGGCTCTGGCTCGGGATCTGCTTCCTGGTCGCGCTCGTGACCGGCCTGATCAGCCATTACGCCCAGGTCGACCATCAGCCGGTGCCGCTCCCGGCCAGCCCGTCGCGGCTCTACCAGCTCACCCAGGGCCTGCACGTCGCCGCCGGCACAGCCGCGATCCCGCTCCTGCTGATCAAGCTGTGGGTCGTCTTCCCCAAGCTCTTCCAGCCGATGCCGCGGAAGGTCCGCGAGGCACTGCCGACGGCGCTGGAGCGAGGTTCGATCGCCGTCCTGGTCAGCACCTCGCTGGTCCAGCTCACCACCGGTCTGCTCAACGTCGCGCAGTGGTATCCCTGGGGGTTCAGCTTCCGCAG
>JALZDD010000520.1 GCA_030862715.1 Actinomycetota bacterium
TCAGGTCGCCCTTCACCTCGGCGACCTCGGGCTCGTCGTCTTTCAGGGTGAGTACGCCGACCCCGACCGCGATCGCGGTGAGGACTACGGCACCGATGAGGATCCGGACTGCAGAGCGCACGCCGTCAGAGTACAGGGGCAGGTATCTCAGAGCCGAAGTGCTGAGCCCACCACCATTGCACTACCCTCGGTGCGGTGATCCGCTTCGAGAAGGTCAGCAAGGCCTACCCAGGGCAGGCGCGCCCCGCCCTCAACAGCCTTTCGATCGACATCCAGAAGGGGGAGTTCGTCTTCCTCGTGGGCCAATCCGGCTCGGGGAAGTCGACCGCGCTCAAGCTGATGCTGCGCGAGCAGCGCCCGACCACCGGCCGGGTCTACGTCGCCGGCAAGGAGATCAACCGGCTCGCCGGCTGGAAGGTGCCGCGGCTGCGCCGCCAGGTCGGCACGATCTTCCAGGACTTCCGCCTCCTGGCCAACAAGAACGTCGCCGAGAACGTCGCCTTCGCGATGCAGGTGACCGGTCACTCCAACCGCGAGATCCGGGAGCGTGTCCCCGAGACGCTCGAGCTGGTCGGTCTCGACGGCAAGGGCGACCGGATGCCCGACGAGCTCTCCGGCGGTGAGCAGCAGCGCGTGGCCGTCGCCCGCGCCTTCATCAACCGGCCGATGATCCTGATCGCCGACGAGCCGACCGGAAACCTCGACCCCGGCAACACCGTCGGCATCATGCGCCTGCTCGACCGCATCAACCGGTCCGGCACCACCATCGTGATGGCGACCCACGACGTCCAGATGGTCGACCAGATGCGCAAGCGCGTCATCGAGCTCGAGCACGGCCACCTCGTACGCGACCAGGTCCAGGGCGGCTACGGCGCTCAGTTCTGAGCCGGGCCCTCCTCACTTTCGACCAGGTTCCACAACCAGAAAAGGTTCCTCGACCCGCCATGCAGCTGCGCTATGTATTCACCGAGCTCCGCCAGGGGCTACGCCGCAACCTGTCGATGCACGTCGCGGTGGCCCTGACGCTGCTCGTCTCGCTCACCCTCGCCGGCGTCGGCCTGCTGCTGCGTGAGCAGGCCCAGCTGACCGAGGAGGTCTGGGGCGACGAGCTGCAGATCACCTTCTACATGTGCAACGGCGCCAACGACCGCAACCCGCAGTGCGCGGGCGCCGTCGACGACAGCCAGAAGAAGGTCATCACCGACGCGCTCGAGGACAACAGGTACGTCGACAAGATCGAGGAGGAGAGCCAGGAGCAGGCCTACGAGCGGCTGCAGGCTCTCGACGTCGAAGGCGTCAGCGGTCCCGACCCGGTGGTCAAGTCCAGCGACATGTGGGAGTCCTACTGGGTCACGATGACCGACCCGCACCACTCCGCCGAGATCATCGAGGCGGTGGCCGGCCTGGACGGCATCGACCACGTCGGCGATGTCCACGAGGTCACCGGGCCCATCCTCGCCGCCGTCGACGGACTCCAGAGCGCGGCGCTGGTCGGCGCGATCGTGCTGGTCATCGCGGCGCTGCTGCTGGTCGCCAACACCATCCGGCTGGCGGCCTTCGCCCGCCGCCGTGAGATCGGGATCATGCGACTGGTCGGTGCCTCGACCCTCTACATCGCGTTGCCGTTCCTCCTGGAGTCGCTGGTGGTGGCCCTGGTCGGGATCGGGCTGTCCGGGGTCGCCCTGGCCGCGGTGATGTACTTCGGCGTCGAGCAGCGGCTCTCGTCCACCGCCGTGACGCAGTGGGTCGGCTGGGAGGAGTTCTTCAGCTCCTTCGCGATCGTCGCGATCCTCGGCATCCTGCTCACGCTCGTCCCGACACTCCTGCTCACCCGCAAATACATCAAGGTCTGACCCGGATCCCCTACCGTCGAGCCGTGCACGCCTTCCCCCGTGCCGGTTCGCTCGCCGCTGTGCTCAGTTGCGCCGTGGTGGCTGCCGTGCTGCTCTCGCCCACCCTTCCCTCCTCCGCCGACGAGAAGGACCGCCTCGAGCAGGAGCAGCGGGAGGTCCAGCAGGACCAGAAGGCCGCCGCCGAGGATCTCGAGCACTCCAGCGCCGGCCTGCGGAAGGCATCGGCGACGTACGCCGCGGCACGGAAGAAGCTCGACCAGGCCCAGACTCGTCTCGATGAGCTCAATGCCAAGCTCGTCGAGGCGCAGGCCGCGCACACCAAACTCGAGGCCGAGCTCGCCGAGCAGAAGCTGCTCCTCGCCGAGGCGAAGCGGGAGCTCGCCGAGGGCCAGGCCGAGGTGAAGGCGCAGCGCGAGGAGATGCGCGACGCGATCCTGACCCGGTTCACCGGGGGAGACCCGCAGCTGGCCCAAGCGGCAGCGCTCCTCTCCGGAGGCTCCCTCGAGGACCTGATGCGCCAGCAGACGTACGTCGACGCGGCTTCCGCCGGCCAGGACGCCACCCTCCAGCGGATGGAGGCGACCGAGACGATGCTCGTCGTCCGCGAGGGCGAGGTGCAGGAGGCGACCGACGCGATCGCGGCCAAGGAGAAGAAGGCTCGGGAGCTGGTCGCCGAGGTCGACTCGCTCCGGGACCAGGCCGCCGCGGCCCACGCCGAGATGTCCACGCTCGCCGACCAGGCAGCCACCGCGAAGCAGTCGGCCGAGGCGGCCAGGGCGGCGGACGCCGCCGAGCTGCGCAAGCTCGAGGCCGAGGAGTCGGCGCTGCGTACGAAGATCCGGTCGCTCGCTTCGGCGGGCTCCGGCTCCGACCGCAACGTCGGGTCGGTCGGCGGGCTCTTCGGGCCGCCGGTGACCGACACCTACGTGACCTCGCCCTACGGGATCCGCAAGCACCCGATCTACGGCTACGTCTCGCTGCACAACGGCACCGACTTCTCCGCGCCCTGCGGCCGCCCGCTGCTCGCCGTCGACTCGGGGCAGATCATCTCGACCTCGTACTCCAGCGTGTGGGGCAACCGACTGCACCTGTATCTCGGCAAGGTCAACGGGCACTCCTACACCGCCGTCTACAACCACATCTCGAGCTACGCGAAGAGCTCGGGGACCGTCGGGCGCGGTGAGACCGTGGCGTACGCAGGGACCACCGGCTGGTCCACGGGCTGCCACCTGCACTTCACGATCCTGCGCGACGGCACTCCGGTCGACCCGGCACCACTGCTGGGTTCGTAGCCGAGGCGCGCTAAACGTTTCGCGGTCATCACCCTGCGCCTGAGAGAATGGAGAAATGGCGAAGGAGCAGGGGCGCAAGATGATCGCGCAGAACAAGAAGGCGCGACACGACTACCACATCGAGGACACCTACGAGGCCGGCATGGTCCTGCAGGGCACCGAGGTGAAGTCGCTGCGTGAGGGTCGCGCCTCCCTGGTCGACGGCTTCGTCGACATCGACCGTGGCGAGGCCTGGATCCACGGGATCCACATCCCGGAGTACCTGAACGGCACCTGGACCAACCATGCCGCGCGCCGCAAGCGCAAGCTCCTCCTGCACCGCGCCGAGATCGACAAGATCGAGCGCAAGGTCTCCGAGAAGGGCCTCACCGTCGTCCCCCTCGCCCTCTACTTCCTCAACGGCCGCGCGAAGGTCGAGATCGGTGTCGCCAAGGGCAAGAAGTCGTGGGACAAGCGCAACACCATCGCCGAGCGTACGGCCAAGCGGGAGGCCGAGGTCGAGGTCGGCCGCAAGCTCAAGGGCATGACCGGCTGACGGCGCTTCCTGCAAGGAGTTAACCGAGTGGGGAATGTTCGTGGGGGACTGTAGTGTTGTCCTGTTGCCTGGTTGCAGGCGTTGAAAACTCAAAAGGGGCTGATCGGTTTCGACTTGGGACGTTGCTCCCAGGGGAAGCGGGTCGAGGAGCCAGCGTCATCTCGTAAACGATCGCTGGAAACCAATAACTGCCAACGCTAAGCGCAGTTCCTTCGCTCTCGCCGCCTGACGCGGTGATCGAAGCGTCTGACCGAGTATCCGTCTCCGGCTCGGATCCAGGCGTCATCTAGGAGACTCCACCTCATGCACATGCCGACGGGGCATGAGGGACATCTAGTCGGCTGAGCCTGTCGGGGACGTGTCTGCGTCGAGCCCCGGGGATGAGAGAACGCCACCCACAGACTGCACCCGGAGAAGACCTGGCACGGCGCTCGAGGACCGGGGTTCGATTCCCCGCAGCTCCACAAACCTTTGGCCGACGTGTGCCCTCCATTCGGAGGGCCACGTCGGTTTGTCATATCTATGCGACGCTCCGCGTCGCGGCGGGGGCTTCGCCACCCGCACCCCCCTTCCGCGTGGCTGGTGCGTTTCTGCCTGGCCGCTTCTGTCGGAAGACTTCCGGTTGTTCATCTCCCTGGCGGGATGACTTCTCTTGCGTGCGCGATAGGGTTGTGAGGCGTACGTCACATGGAGGTAAGGATGTTCGAGGAAGGACAGCTCTACTCGCCCGTCACC
>JALZDD010000538.1 GCA_030862715.1 Actinomycetota bacterium
TCGGCTCGTTCACCGACGTCTCCATCTACGCCCTCAACGTCACGACCGGCCTCGGCCTCGGTCTCGCCGTCGACTACGGCCTGCTGATGGTGGCCCGGGTCCGCGAGGAACGAGCGGCCGGGGCAGCGCATGCCGACGCGGTCGTCCGGGCCGTGGAGACGGCAGGGCGCACCATCGTCTTCAGCGCTTCCACTGTCGCGGTCTCGCTGGCCTCGCTGCTGATCTTCCCGCTCTACTTCCTGCGCTCCTCGGCCTACGCCGGCATCGGGGTCATGGTGATCACGGCCCTCGTCGCGGTCGTGCTGCTCCCCGCCACGATCACACTGCTCGGTGACCGGATCGATGCGCTCCGCATCCCCGGCGTGCGTGGACTGCGCGGTGGCCCGGCGCCGTTCTGGACCCGTCTGGCCGGCTTCGTCACCAAGCGCCCCTGGGTCGCGCTCCCGGTGGTCGCCGTCCTGCTGGCGATGGCAGCCCCGCTCGCGGGCATCGAGTTCGGCACCCCCGACGACCGGGTCCTCCCGACGACGGCCGGCAGCCGCCAGGCCGGCGACCTGCTCCGCGAGGAGTTCGACGGCGACGGCACCAGCCCCATCACCGTGGTGACCACCTCGGCCGTCACGGACGAGGCGCTCGAGACGTACGCCGCCGACCTCTCCCGCGTGGACGACGTCGACCGCGTCGACACCCGCCTGGGGACGTACGCCGACGGCACCCTCGTCTCGAAGGCACCGGCCATCCCGCCCGGTGACGGCGCGGACCGGCTCGCCGTCGTCAACCAGCTCGACCGCCAGTCCGAGGAAGCCCGTGACCTGGTCCGTGACGTACGCGCTGTCCCGTCACCACAAGGAACCACAGCGCTCGTCGGTGGCGGCGCCGCGGAGCTGCTGGACTCTCTCGACGCGATCGGCGCCAAGCTCCCGTACGCCGTCGGCGGGCTCGCGATCGCAATGGTGGTGATCCTGTTCCTGTTCACCGGAAGCCTGGTCCAGCCGCTTCGGGCGCTGGTGCTCAACGTCATCGGTCTCGGCGCGACCATCGGGACGACCGTGGTGATCTTCCAGGAGGGCCTGGGTGCCGACCTCCTCGGATTCACCGCGATGCCGCTGAACGTGTCGATGGTCGTCCTGCTGCT
Organism: Actinomycetota bacterium; assembly: GCA_030862715.1. The sequence goes on from JALZDD010000538.1 coordinate 1,136, forward strand.
GGTGATCGCGTTCGGGCTGTCGATGGACTACGAGGTCTTCGTGCTCGGCCGGATCACCGAGATGCGCCGGCGCGGCCTGGGCAACGTCGAGGCGGTCGTACAGGGACTGGCTCACACCGGTCGGATCGTCACCACGGCCGCCGCCCTGATCGCGACCAGCTTTTTCGCGTTCATGGTCAGCGACGTCAGCTTCATGAAGTTCTTCGGTCTCGGGGTCGGGCTGGCGATCCTCATCGACGCGGTCCTGATCCGTGGCATCCTCCTCCCGGCAGCCATGCGGATGCTCGGCGAGGCGGCCTGGTGGGCGCCGCGTCCGCTGCGTCGCCTGCACCGCAAGGTCGGGCTGAGCGAAGAGCCGGTCCCGGTACCGGTCTGACCAGAAACGACGCCGAGTCGGCGCGTTAGAACGCGCCGACTCGGCATTGGGTTCGATCCGGAGGGATCAGGCGAAGGCGCGCTCGATGAGCTCCTTCTGCTCGACCGTGTGCCGCTTGATGGTGCCGACGGCGGTGGTGGAGGAGGCCGGGCGGGTGATCGGCTCGACCTCGCGGCCCAGCTCCGGGACCACGTTGAGGTAGTAGCTCGGCCACGGGCCCTGGTTGAAGGGCTCGTCCTGGACCCACTTGACCTTCGCGTTGGGGTACTTCGCGAGCTCGGTGGCGAGTTCCTCGGTCGGCCACGGGTAGAGCTGCTCGACGCGGACGATCGCGACGTCCTCGCGGCTCCGCTTCTTGCGCTCGACCGTGAGGTCCCAGGTCAGTCGGCCGGAGACCAGCAGGACGGTGCTGACCTTCGAGGCGTCCGTCTCGGTGTCGGGGATGACCGGCTGGAACGAACCCGAGGTGAAGTCGGCCGGCTGGGAGGCGGCCTCCTTGCGGCGCAGCATCGACTTCGGGGTGAAGACGATCAGTGGCCGGTGCTCGGCGCCGAGGGTGTGCGTACGCAGCAGGTGGAAGTAGGACGCCGGGGAGGACGGCTGGGCCACGACCATGGCCTCGTCGGCGCACAGCGTGAGGAACCGCTCGATGCGCGCCGAGGAGTGGTCGGCACCCTGGCCCTCGTAGCCGTGCGGCAGCAGCAGCACGACACCCGAGTCCTGGCCCCACTTGGTCTTGCCGGCGGAGATGTACTCGTCGATCACCGACTGGGCGCCGTTGACGAAGTCGCCGAACTGCGCCTCCCAGAGAACGAGCGCCTCCGGACGGGCCACCGAGTAGCCGTACTCGAACCCGAGGGCGGCGTACTCCGAGAGCAGCGAGTCGTAGACGTAGAACTTCGCCTGCTCCTCGGTCAGGTTGTTCAGCGGCGTCCACTCATCGGCGTTCTTGCGGTCGATCATGGTCGCGAAACGCTGCACGAAGGTGCCGCGTCGCGAGTCCTGACCAGCCAGGCGCACCGGGCGCCCATCCATCAGGAGCGACCCGAACGCGAGCGTCTCGCCCGTGCCCCAGTCGATGCCGCCGTCGGTGATCTGGGTCGCGCGACGCTGCAGCTGCGGCATCACCTTCGGGTGGACCGTGAAGCCGTCCGGCGGGGTGACGTACGCATCCGCGATCCGCTTCAGCACATCGTTGGTGATCGCGGTGACGGTCTCGCCGACAGGCTTCTCGGGGTAGTCCGGGACTGTCTCCCAGGCCTGCGGCATCTTGTCGGCCTCGCGCACCTCGGTGAAGACCTGCTCCAGGCGGGCCTGGTAGGCGGCCAGCACCTGCTCCGCCTCCTCGATCGTGATGTCACCACGACCGATCAGCGACTCGGTGTAGAGCTTGCGGACCGAGCGCTTCTGCTCGATCAGGTCGTACATCATCGGCTGGGTGAACGACGGGTCGTCGCCCTCGTTGTGACCGCGGCGGCGGTAGCAGATGAGGTCGATGACGACGTCCTTGTTGAACGCCTGGCGGTATTCGAAGGCGAGCCGCGCGAC